>PWVN01000146.1 GCA_003561835.1 Syntrophomonadaceae bacterium | reverse complement strand
GGAGATGACCTTCCCCATCCGCTCTGCAGGGGTATGATCCACAATCGGGGCATAGGTGCAGGGATGGAAGCTGCTGCTGGAAATCCCCGAAATGATTTGAAACAGAACGATCAAATAGTACACGGGGGAAAGCCCCGTCAGAAGGGTTGCTGCGGAGACCCCCAGAAAGCCGTAGATGAAAAGGTTGGAACTCCCCGTCCTGTCGGATATATAGCCCGCAGGCAGCTGCATAAAACCCCGCACCAGCTCCCGGGCCGTGGCCAGAAAGGCGATCTGCGTATAGGACAGGCCGAACTCCTCCCTGATCAAGGGGAAGAGAGCCGGCAGGCCGTTGGCATAGATATGCTCGAAGGCATGGGCCACAAGGAGGATGGCGATAACTTTGATCCCGAGCCCCGCTTGATGATTTTTACCCCCATTAGTAGGCACGATGATATCTCCCCCAAAATTCCCTCTACCTCTGCATCGACGAAGCAGGTCCGTCTTTTTGGGCCCTGGAACAATCCATCACTTCTACCCGCCAAAAAGCCCTACTGCTATCTTACCACTACTTGCTGCTCCGGCATAGAAAAATCAGCGCAACTTCAATTCAAGTTTTGGGGACGGTTCTCAAAACTTGAATGGATTCAAGTCGCCGGAACCGTCCCCAAAACTTGAAAAGTCCTTCTTTCCTGCAGGGAAGTTTGCCCTTCTTCCTATGCTTCTTCTCTCTTCTTTTTTCTCGTGCGGACAAAGGCCACCACGGCCAGGACCCCTACCAGGATAAAGACGCCGTACTCCGGAGGGGCGTAAAGGGCAAAGGCCGCAATAAAAATGACCAGCAGGATCAGCGGCACATGCTGAAGCTTCCGGGCAGCTTTCCCCAAAGCTTCTTTCTTCACATCTTTTTTTTCCGTTTCCACCAATTCTTCCTCCCCCCAACCTCGCATTGCTCTGCCTTTCCTCCAAAGGGGCATTACAACCCTCATAACCCCTCTTCCCCTATCTATCATAGTACGAATCCTCCCTTCCTTCAAGTAAAAAAACAATCACAGTTGCCCGCAGGCCCGCCCCGGGGTTTTGGGATTAAAGTGCCCGCCAGGGGTTAAGCTATGAAGGCCAAAGGCTTAAACCAGACACCTTTTACGAAGGAGGCAATCAACCATGCAAAAGGAAGCGACTTTCCGCGATTTCGGCTTTACAGACCCTCCCCACCCCTACTGGATAGCCTCGACCAAATCCCCCGGGTACCCGGCCCTGGAAGAGGACCTGCGGGTGGATGCGGCCATCGTGGGCGGGGGCATCGTGGGGATTACGACCGCCTATCTCCTGAAGAAGGAAAACCTCAAAGTGGCCCTCCTGGAAGCGGACCGGTTGGCCCAGGGCACCACCGCCCACACCACGGCCAAAATCACCTCCCAGCACAGCCTCATCTACAGCAAGCTCATCCAGCATCACGGGATGGAAAAGGCCCGCCAGTATGCCGACGCCAACGAGGCGGCCATCCGGTTCATCGGGGAGCTGGTCAAAGCAAAGGAGATTCCCTGCGACTTCTCCCCCCAGTCCGCCTACTTGTACACGCAGTCCGATGACTACATCCAGAAGATTCAGGATGAGGTGGACGCCGCCGCCAGCCTGGGGATAAAGGCCTCCTACACCGAAGATCTGCCCCTGCCCTTTCCGGTGAAGGCAGCGGAGGTCTTTACGGACCAGGCCCAGTTTCACCCCCTGAAATATGTCCTGGCCCTGGCCCGGGAAATACCGGGGGAAGGCAGCTATATCTTTGAAAAAGCCCGGGCCGTGGACTTTCATGAAGGGAATCCCTGTACCGTCGTCACCGAAGGGGGGCACAAGGTCCTGGCGGAAAACCTCATCATCGCCTCCCATTTTCCCGCCTACGGCAGCAATGGCTACTACTTCGCCCGTATGTACCCGGAAAAATCCTACGCCCTGGGGGTCAAAATCGAAGAAGAATTCCCCGGGGGCATGTACTTCACCGCAGAGGACCCGGGCCGGGGACTGCGCTCCACCCCCTTTGAGGACGGAGAACTGGTCATCGTGTCGGGGGAACACCACAAGACAGGACAGGGTCCCAATACCAACCTCCACTACAAGAACCTGGTGGATTTTGCCAATGCAACTTACCGGGTCGCTGCCATCCCCTTCCGATGGTCCACCCAGGACTACACCACCCTGGACGATGTGCCCTATGTGGGGAAGATTACGGGGAAGAGCCCCCGGGTCTATGTGGCCACGGGCTTTAAAAAGTGGGGGATGACCAACGGCACCGCTTCCGCCATCCTCTTAAAGGACTTGATCGTCAAGGGGAAAAGCCCCTGGTCCCCGGTATATGACCCCTCCCGGTTCGCAGCGGACCCCATGATCAAGGAATTCGTCACCGCCAACGTGGACGTGGCCAAGCACCTCATCGGGGACAAACTGAAGGGGGCGCCGAAGGAGACGGAGTTATCCCCGGGGGAAGCCCGGGTTGTGGAAAAGGACGGGGGGAAAGTGGGCCTTTACAGGGATGAAAAGGGCCAAACCCACGCCGTCAACTTCTCCTGCACCCATATGGGCTGCGACCTGGCCTGGAATGCGGCGGAACTCTCCTGGGACTGCCCCTGCCACGGCTCCCGGTTCACCTACGAGGGGGACATCATCGAAGGGCCGGCCCTGAAATCCCTGCGGACCGACGACCCCCTGCGCTTCAATCCCTGAGTTGCTGGATGGGTTTGCACCAATGAACTCCCCCCGAATATTATAAAGTATGATTCACGAGGAGGGATTGAACATGGTGCAAAACCCGCGGGTGCGAAAATTTTTTGCCGGAGGCAACACGGCTTACGGCTTCTATTCGCTCTTTGATCACATCATGAAGGACAAAAAAGGCACCTTCATCGTCTTAAAGGGGGGCCCCGGCACAGGGAAATCCACCCTCATGGGGAAACTGGGGGAGCGTATCCTGGAGAAAGGCGTGGATGTGGAGTATTTTTACTGCTCCTCCGACAGCCCGTCCCTGGACGGCATCGCCGCCCCGTCCTTGAAGTTTGCCGTCATCGACGGCACCCCTCCCCATGCCATGGATTTGAAGCTTCCGGGGGTCTATGATGAGATCATCAATCTGGGAGAATTCTGGGACAAAAGCAAACTGATGCCCCACCGGGATAAATTGATGGCCATTAACGGCCGGATCAAAGAGTCCTTCAGCGCGGCATACCAGTACCTGGCGGGGGCCAGAGAGGCCCTGGAGGGCCTGGAGATACATACCCTGGGCCTTATGGACAAGAAAGAGAACAAAAAAATCATCATGGGCCTTTTGAACAGGCTCATGGATGACGAACCCTGCCTGAGAAACAACACCGAGAGGCATCTCTTCGCCAGCGCCATCTCCCCCGAGGGGTTGGTCAATCACTACGAGAGCATCCTGGCAGCTTCCCGGGAAGTCTACCTGCTGTCGGGGGGGCCGGGGGGGCCGGGGGCCGGGATCAGCAGCCACCTGGAGACCATTTACCGGGTTCTCCGTCTCAAAGGCCTGACCCTGGAGGTCTATCACTGCGCCCTGGACCCCAAAAGGATCGATGCCCTGGTCATTCCTGAAAAGGGGATCGCCCTGGTAAAGGTAACAGAACAGCAGCCCTTCACCCTCCAGGCGGGAGACATCCTCTGCCAGGAGAACCTGTCTTTGGACCACCCCCGGCCGGACAGCTGGAAGGCGGGGTTGCTGCAGGAGTACCGGGGCCGCTTCCAGGACCTGCTGGAGAAGGCCATTGACTGCCTGAAGAGGGCCAAGGCCCTGCAGATGGAGCGGGAGCCCTACTACAGCCGGGCCATGGATTTCTCCCGGGTCAGGGAAGTGGAAGAGGAACTGGCTGCCAGGTACCTGCCCTGACCCTGATCTTCATCTTTTCGGCCCGGGGGAGTGGAGATGAAAAACCTACAGAAGGTCGACCCCGGCCAGGATCTTCTTCAGCTCCTCTCTAAGTCCCGCAGGCAGGGGCAGCAGCGGGGAACGGGGAGGCCCGCCGTAGCGCCCCATCAGGTCCAGGGCGGCTTTCAGGCCGGGCACACCCCAGCGGGAGGTCACCGCGGCGTTGACCTCCAGCACCCGGAGCTGCACGTTCCGGGCTTCCTCCAGGCGCCCTGCCTTGAAGAGATCGTAGATTTTGACGCATTCCCGGGGCATGATATTGGCCAGGGCCAGGGTGCCCCCCGCAGCCCCCATGAGCAGGGAGGGCAGCAGAAAGTTGGCGGATCCGGCGAAGACGGCGAAGGAATCCCCCGCCTGGGCCACCACCTCGGAGATTTGCACGATGTTGCCGGAGCTGTCCTTAAGCCCCGTGATGTTGGGGTGCCGGGACAGGCTGATGAGAAGGTCGCTGTCCATGTTGAAGCCGGTGTTTCGGGGCATGTTGTAGATGATTACCGGCACCGGGGAGCTCTCGGCCACGGTAAAATAGTGCTTCTGCAGGACTTCCTTCGTCATGCCGCCTCTGAAGTAGTAGGGGTTTAAGACCAGTACAGCATCGGCTCCTGCCTTTGCAACCGTCCTGCTCAGGGCAATCGTCTCCCGGGTGGACTCACAGCCCGTGCCGGCCACCACCTTTTTCTCTGCCGGGGTCCCTTCCCTGACACAGGCAACCAGGCGCTCCTTCTCGGCTCCTTCCAGGTAGGCGGCTTCGCCGTTGGTCCCCGCCACTACCAGGCCCGCCAGGGGGGTGGCGCCCCACCAGGCCAGGTTTTTCTTCAGCTCCTCCCATCCGATTTCCCCGTCGGCGGCAAAGGGGGTGGGGATGGGAGCATAGATTCCTGTCAGCATACAATCCCTTCCTTTCCAGTCGTTCCTTGGTCTTTCATCTGCCGGTACTCCTTTATGTTACCATTTTTGGGCCCCTTTTAGAATAGAGAAATGGGCCTCTTTTCAAAATACCCCTTCCAGCCTCCAGACTCCGGGGTAAGAAGGAAAATTTCTTGTTTGGCCCGGAGGGCTGTGATATACTTTTAAAGAAGAGGAGAAATTTGCCTTACCGACAAACTCTGACTTCAAGGAGGTACTTATGCGTTTACTTACGATTTTCATTCTTACTGTTGTGCTGACCTTCTCACTCCTGGGCTGCTCCTCCGGACCGGATCCCGCTCCGGACCCCGCCCCGGACCCCGGTGATGTTTCCATTGACGCCAAGGCCCTGATCGACAACAACTGCGCCCGGTGCCACGGGTTGGGTACCGTCTACACGGAGCGGGATGCCGACAGATGGCCCGCCATCATTGCCGACATGGCCCCCAGGGCTTCCCAAAGCTTTACTGAAGAAGAAGTAACGGCGATGACGGAGTACCTTCAGGAGAACTACGGAAAATAGCTTGCGAAAAGAGTCCCGTCAGGAAGGGAAAAAAGCCGTATTAAGAATACGAGCAAATGCCCAAGGGACAGCTGAACACAACCTGGAGCAGGAGCTCTTTTCCGTGGAGCTTCTGCCTTTGTTTATATGCGTGGAGGAGGAATTTTAATTTGGAAGAGAAAAAACACCCGGAATCCCATGAGCATGAAACAGGTCACAAAGGCCACGGGGAAGGGGTTGACCACGAACATCAAACGGATCGCCAGGGCCCCGGGGAACGGGCTGCCCCCCGGGCACCGGCAGCCCACGGTGAAGGCGCTTCCCACACCCATGACGGGCACGATTCCCACGGCAACCATGACGCCCATTCCCCCGAAGTCTTCCGGAGGCGGTTTTGGGTTGTGCTCCTTTTGACCCTGCCCGTCCTGGCCTATAGCCACCACATTCAGATGTGGTTCAACTTCAGGCCCCCTTCTTTCCCGGGCTCCCCTCACATCCCCTTTATCCTGGGCACCATCATTTTCTTCTACGGCGGCCGGGTTTTTCTGCAGGGCGGATGGGACGAGCTGCGGCAAAAAAACCCCGGCATGATGACCCTCATCAGCCTGGCCATCTCTGTGGCCTTTCTCTACAGCCTGCTGGTTACCCTGGGGTTTCCGGGGGAGGAACTGTACTGGGAACTGGCTACCCTGGTGACCATCATGCTCCTGGGCCACTGGCTGGAAATGAGTTCCATTCAGAAGGCCAGGGGGGCCCTGCAGGAGTTGGCCGCCTTGCTCCCCGATACCGCCTGGCTGGTAACTCCTGAAGGTGAAAAAGAAGTCTCGACCCGAACCCTGCAGCCCGGCAGTACCATCCTGGTCCGCCCCGGAAGCCGGATACCGGCGGATGGCCGGGTCCTGCAGGGAGAGTCTTATGTAAATGAAGCGGTGCTGACAGGGGAAGCCCATCCGGTCCCCAAAGGGCCCGGTTCAGACCTCAGTGCCGGAACCCTGAACGAAGACGGCTCCCTGAGGGTTCAGGTGGACAAGACCTTTCAGGACACCTCCCTGGCAAAGATCATGGCCCTGGTCCGGGAGACTCAGGCCAGCCGTTCCCGCACCCAGATTCTGGCGGACCGGGCTGCCTTCTGGCTGGTCCTGGCAGCCATAACTGCTGCCCTGGTCACCGCGGTAGCCTGGACGGCGGCAGGCGCTGACACTGTTTTTATCATGGAGCGAGTCGTTACCGTTCTCATCATTGCCTGCCCCCATGCCCTGGGTCTGGCCATTCCCCTGGTGGTGGCCATTTCCACCGTTCTGGCCGCCCGCAACGGGCTTCTCATCAAGGACCGCCTGGCTCTGGAGAAGGCGCGTCTCATCGATTGCGTTGTTTTTGATAAAACGGGCACCCTGACCTCCGGTGAACTGGGCCTGGCAGGGATATACCCGGAAGAGGGAACCGGTGCCGACGAACTTCTGGAGCTGGCGGCGGCGGCAGAATCCGACTCGGAACATACCATAGCCCGGGGTATCGTGGCAGCTGCCGGGAAGAAAGGGATAAAGGTCCCGGCCCCCGACGCCTTCGAAGCCCTGCCGGGACGAGGGGTGAAGGCCCTGGTACAGGGGAAAGAAGTATACGTGGGAGGCCCGAACCTTTTGGACCACCTGAAGCTGCGCCGGGATAAACCGGCTGACGAGAGCGGGGGGAATAAAGGCCACGGGCAGATCTACGTGGTTTCCGATAACCGGATAATGGGTTCTTTAAGCCTGTCTGACTCGGTCAGACAGGAATCAAGGGAAGCCGTCAAGGCCCTGCAGGAGGAAGGAATCAAGGTGGTAATGCTGACGGGAGACAGTGAGGAAGCCGCCGGGAAAACGGCCGGGGAACTGGCCATCAGCAGCTATTTGCCCAGGTGCTGCCGGAACACAAGGCGGACAGGATAAAACAATTAAAGGCTGAGGGCTACACGGTAGCCATGGTGGGCGATGGGGTGAACGATGCCCCTGCCCTGGCCATGGCCGATGTGGGGATCGCCATCGGGGCCGGGACTGATGTAGCGGCAGAATCCGCGGGCATTATCCTGGTAAAGAATGACCCGCGGGATGTGGTGCGCCTCCTGAAGCTGTCCCGGGCAGTTTATGCCAAGATGCTGCAGAACCTGGCCTGGGCGACAGGGTACAACATTCTGGCCATCCCTTTGGCTGCCGGCATTCTGGCCCCGGCAGGATTTATCCTGCCCATGGCCGTGGGGGCTGTCGTCATGTCAGCCAGCACCATCATCGTGGCCCTGAATGCCCAGCTGCTGAAAAACCTCCAACTCTCGGAAACCCGCCTGCCCGGTTCGTCCGGTACCGCAGCCCCGGCTGCCCAGTGAATCCGCAGGCCCGGCTGCCCATTGAATCCTCTGGAAGGTAACGAGAAGTTTTAAGCCAAACGGAACCAAGCCAAGCTAAACAGGGAGGGATTTTCATGAAGGTATTGATCGTGGGCGGCAACGCCGCCGGTATGAGCGCCGCCAGTCAGATTAAACGGCAAAAACCCGGATGGCAGGTGACCGTCCTGGAAAAGGGCCCCTACATTTCCTATGCCTCCTGCGGCATCCCCTACTATATCGGCGGCCAGGTGGAAAGCGCCGAAGATCTCATCGCCCTCTCCCCCGAGGCCGCCGTGAAGAAGCGGGGGATCGACCTGCGGCTGCAAAGTGAGGTGACGGCCATCCGCCCCGGGGACGGGGAGGTGACGGTCCGTTCCGGGGACGGGGAAACTTCGGAACCCTACGATTACCTGGTGTTGTGCACCGGGGCCCTGGCCCAGACCCGGGGCATCAACCTGGAGCCCGGGGAGCGCATCTTTACCATCAAGGACCTCTCCGACGGGGTGGCTGCCATGGGCCTCCTGGACAGGTACCAACCCCGGAAGTGCGCCGTGGTGGGGGGCGGGTACATCGCCGTGGAAATGCTGGAAGCCTTCCGGATGCGGGGCCTGGAGACCCACCTGGTGCACCGGCGTCCAGAACTGGCCAAGACCTTCGAGCCGGAAGTCTCCGGGGCTATACTGGGGGAGATGGAAGGCCAGGGTATCGTTTTAAACCTGGAACACGGTGTGGAGAAAATCGCTGAAAAAGACGGGCAGGTGGAAGTCCACACCTCCCGGGGAATCCTGGCCTACGACCTGGTCCTTATCGCCACCGGGGTGGTCCCCAACACGGCCCTGGCGGCGGAGGCCGGCATCCAGCTGGGGGTCAAGGGTTCCATCAAGGTCAATGAGTTCCTGGAGACCAGCCTGCCCCGCATCTATGCCGCCGGTGACTGTACCGAGACCACCCACCTGGTCACGGGCAAGCCCGTCTATGTACCCCTGGCCCTCAAGGCCAACAAGGAGGGGAGCATGGCCGGGGCCAACGTCTGCGGCGGCAGGCGGCGGTTCCCCGGAGTTTTGGGCTCCGCCCTGACCAAGTTTTACGACCTGGGGGTGGGGCGCACGGGCCTGGGCCTGGGGGAAGCGGAGCAGGCAGGCTTTGACGCCGTCAAGTACGGCATCACCGCCAACAGCAAGGCCGAGTACTACCCGGGCCGGGGAGATCTGCAGATCCTGGTGGTGGCGGAAAGGGGGACGGGCCGGGTTCTGGGGGCCCAGATGATGGGCCCGGTGGACGCGGTGAAGAGAATCGATCTTTACGCCGCCATCATCCAGCGGCAGATGACCCTGCAGGAGGTCTTCGACCTGGACCTCGCCTATGCACCGCCCTTCGGGGGGGTCTACGACCCCGTCCTTCTGTCCGCCCGGGTAGGCCTCAAGAAAATATGAGGCGTTGATTCTTTGAGAATCCGGCGAATAATAGGGCATATTAGCGAATATTAACACATCTCCCATACCGTGCAGAAGGGGGACACCCTCTATTCCCTGGCCCGGCACTACAACACCACGGTGACAGAGAATATCGCCTACAACAACCTCCAGGGAGCCGGGCCAGGGGCGGGCCGGCAGGCCCCTAGCCCGGCTGGAGAAAATTGAAATCGAAGTCCCCCGGCTTGAGTAAACTTGAAAATTGCCCGCCGCCCCAAAGGGGGTTGCGGGCGTTTTTTTTTAAACGGGGCGGGCTTGGCTGGCTAGCCCTTCTGACGATACTGGGGCTCCTGGCCCTGGATGTACTGCTGGCGCTGCTGCAGTTCGTTCACAGCGCTGTCCAGGGTCATGGCCAGGTTTTCAAAGGTCTTCCTGGCCTGCTGGTCCTGGGTCTCCAGGGCGAAGGTCTTCATGGTGGCGGCGGCGCTCTGGACTCCCGCGATGGCCTGCTGCATCTGGGTTTCTACCGTCATTGTCTCACCACCTTTCAGCGCAGGAGATAGGGCCGGAGCCTGGCAAGGAGCTGCTCCAGCTTCCCGGCGTTGCCGGCATACATGTTTTTCGCCTCTTCCCCCTCCACCTGGGCGGCAAAGTTCACCAGGTCCGCCTGGGCTTTTTCCAGCCCCGCGTAGAGGAGCTCTCGCACCTTCGGTTGGGGTAGTTGGACGGCGTCGTCGAAGAGGTCCAGGTACAGTTCCCCCTGGGAGTCCACCTGGCCCACGAAGACGTTTTCCAGGGCCACCCCTGCCTTTTCCAGCTCTACCGCCAGCCAACCCTGGTTCAGGCCCATGTTGGTCAGCCCCTCGTTGATGATATTGCCGTCCATGATCACCGTCTGGGGTTCCGTCTGGGGCAGGACCTTCCATTCCATCTGGTGGGGGGTGATGGGCTTTTTATCGGACTTAAGGAGGACATTCACATCTCCCGTGGTCTCCAGGACGGCAAATTCCACGTCGGCCGCATTGAAGACGTCTTTGGCCCGCAGGTCCCGGAGGAGTTCCTCCGCCGTCAACCGGGCCTGCTTCAGGTTTTCCTCCATGATTTTCCCCTGCTTGATGAGGACCGTTTCCTTTCCGTGCAGCAGATCATGAACCATCTTGCTGCGGGCGGCCAGGTAGTCCAGGGCCAGGGGGGTCAGGGCCCAGACGGCCAGGGACACCAGGCCGAAGATAAAGTTTTCGATAACCTTCAGGGCCGTCAGGGCTGCCGTGACGGCAATGGCGCTGTAGACCACAAAGGTAAAGGGGGACATTTTGGCGGGATGCTTTTTCCCCAGGGCCCTGACCAGCAGAAAGGCCAGCAGAAACAGGGCCAGGGACCTGAGCAGGATCTCCACCCATTCCGGCATGGTACCTCCTCCTTACAATCCTCTGTATTGGGGCTCTGCCGTCTCCAGAGCCTTAAGGCGCTCTTCCAGGTCCCCGATGACGGCATTCAGTTCTTCCACGCCTTCTCCGTAGGCGTTTCTTGCCTCTTCGTCCCGGGCCTGGTTGGCATAGGCCCGCATGGTGCCCCGGGCGCCCCGCAGGGATGCCAGGGTCTGTTTCAGCTGGGAACCTACCGTCATGCTGATGCTCCTTTGCGTTATCTTGATTGCCTTTTTAGAGTCTCCCCCCGCCGGGCAAATATTCCGCAGCCCTCCATGAAATAGCTGGAAGGAATAACTTTACATTTGTTTTTTCCGCCATTTGGTGTATGATAAGGACAGAACATATGTTCGTATTGGAGGTGTCCCCCATGAGCAAACGAAAGGAGAATCAGTTCCTCTGCAGCAGCATGATGCTGCCGGAACACCGGGAAGAGCTCAGCCGGCGGTACGGGGAAGAGGAGGAGGAGGAGGAGGAGAAAAGAATCTTCCTTCGGGGGGAGCAGTCCCGGGAAGAGGTGGCCCGCCATCTGACCCAATCCCTCCTCCAGCGGCTGCCGGTGGAAATCCAGGTGGGAACCGGCAGGGATGCCGCCTTCCTGCAGGGGATGGTGGTGGAAAGCCGGCGGCAGGGCTTCGTCCGGCTGCGGACGGAAAAAGGCTTTGAAGATATCAACCTGGAAGGCGTCACCGGGTGTACCCTGCTGAAGGGGGCCCCTTCCCCCGGGCCGCCGGAGGAGTAAGGCTCTCATGCCGCCTGCGGCGGCACCACCGGAAAATGAAAATTTGACAAGCTGTTTCCGGGCAGGGTTCTCTCCCGGCGGGTTGGGGCTTCTTTGTGTGGTATAATTTTCCTTTTGTATCAGTAAAATATTAACGGGTATAAGTTGTAGGGGCGGACCAAAACTAAGGGTAACAAATCTCATGAAAATAAGAAAGGAGGGTCGTCCCGTGGCCCGCAGAAACAATAAAAGGCCCCTGAACCCGGCGGCGATTCAGGCCCTGAACAGTTTCAAGATGGAAATCGCAGGTGAGTTGGGCATTGTGGAAAAAGGCAGCGACGGGCGCTCCTTTGAAGCTACCCTGGATAAATACAAGGAGGAAATTGCCTCGGAGTTGGGCCTTTCCGGGAAGATTCAGGACCAGGGCTGGCAGGCCATCCCCTCGAAGGATTGCGGTTCCGTAGGGGGCCGTATGGGAGGGAAAATCGGCGGCCGGATGGTGAAGAAGCTCATTGCCCTGGCGGAGGAAGACATGAAAAACCAGGGGAATTAAGGCCAAGACAAAGGAGGGAAATCTCGTGGCGAAAAAAAAGAAGGGCTTCAACCCGGAGATCCTGGACAGATATAAATTTGAGATCAGCAGGGAACTGGGAATCGTGGACCAGACCAACCTGGAAGTCCCCGACAAGTTCAAGGACAACATCCGCTCCCAGGGAAGAAACGCCTTTTATGATTCCATCATCGATAAGGAATAGCCAAAGAAGTTCAGGTTCCGGGGACGGTCCTCAAAGCTTTGAGAGCCGTCCCCCCTTGCCCTCAATTCAAGTTTCGGGGACGGTTCTCAAAACTTGAATGGATTCAAGTCTTCGGAACCGTCCCCGGAACTTGAATGGATTCAAGTGCCCGGAACCGTCCCCGGAACTTGAATGCTTGCCCCTTCTCGACCCCTAGGTGCGGGTGTAGATGCTGCGGTATTCCTGGTAGTTGTCCAGAACTCTCTGCAGGAAGGCCCGGGTTTCCGTGTAGGGGATGCCCTCCCGGTTCTCGTAGGTCCCGTCCCAGACCCCCTCTCCCATCCAGGCGTTGACCTTGCCCCGGCCGCCGTTGTAGGCGGCGATGACCAGGGGCAGCCGTCCGTCAAACTCCTTTTTCAGGTTTGCCAGGTACCAGGTGCCGATCTCGATGTTGAACATGGGGTCAAAGAGCATATCCTCGGTGTAATCCCGCAAGCCCATCATCCCCGCCGCCCACACCCCCGTGGCCGGCATGATCTGCATGAGCCCCCGGGCGTCCCGGGGGGAGACAGCTTTTGGGTCAAACTTGCTCTCCACCTTGATGATGGCGGCCACCAGGAAGGGGTCCACCTGGTGGCGGGCAGCCGATTCGGCGATATATTCGTAGTAGGGCAGGGGGTACGCATACCTCCTGAGGTGGGGCAGGATGCCCTGGACCACCATGTAGGTTACGAGGAATACGAGAAGCACTGTCACTATTTTGCCTTTCAACCTGGTCCCTCCGTCACGTCTTCTGATTTTTCTTCCAGCCAAGGGCCCGCTCCTGCAGCTTTTTCATTGTCTCTTTCACCTGCTCCTCCGCCGCCGCTGGAGTGCTGCCGTTGTCGATGACGAAATCCGCCTGCCGTACTTTATCTTCCAGGGGCATCTGGGAAGCGATGCGCTGCCCCGCCTCTTCCGGGGTCAGCCCGTCCCGCTCCATCAGCCTCCTCCTCTGCACCTCTTCAGCGGCATAAACCACCACCACCGCGTCCACCCGGCCGTGAAAGCCTGTCTCAAAGAGCAGCGGGGCGTCCAGCAGGACCATCTCTTCCCCCGCCTGCCGGAAGGCCTCCAGGGCCTCCCCGATGCGGGTCAGGATCAGGGGGTGCAGGATTTCGTTGAGGCGGGCCAGGAGGGCCGGGTCCCCAAAGACCCTTTTGCCCAGGCCGGCCCGGTCCAACCTCCCCTCCCCGTCCAGGATCCCCCTGCCGAACTGGAGGCAGAGGGATTCAAGGCCGAAAGAGCCGGGTTCAACCACTTCCCGGGCGATCCGGTCTGCATCGATTACGGCGCAGTTCCTGCGCTCAAACATGGCGGCCACGGTGCTCTTGCCCGTGGCGATGCCTCCTGTCAGGCCGATAACCAGCATTTCCATCGCTCCCCGGAGTTTCGCTGCGAGAGACTCTTTATATTATATTGATAACTCCCAGAATTATCAATACCCCTCCTGCCAGCCAGGAGGCTTTTGTGCTGTCCAGGCTCCTGGCATACCGCTTACCCAGGGAGACGCCCCCGGAGACGAACAAAAACTTGCACACCCCCACCAGCAGGCAGGTGACCAGGGGGGAGTACCCGGCCATAGCGGCGCCGAAGCCGGCGCCGAAGGCGTCCATAGCCAGGGCCAGCCCCAAAATGGCCGCCTCCCGGGCGTTGATGGAACCGGACCTGTCAAAGTCCGCCTTCTCGGGCTCCCGCAGAAGGCTCCGCAACGAGGTTTTGGCCTTATGTACTTCCCCCGCCGGGGCCTCTTCCAGAAAGGTGCTCCCGATGATGTAGCCTCCCACCAGGATGAGGATGCCCCCTCCCGCCAGGGAAGCCATGTGGGGGGGAAATAGGGAGGCCATGGAGCGGCCCGCAAACATGGCCGCCAGTAAGGCCAGGGAAGAGGAAATGCTGACGATGAAGAGGGAGAGAAGGGGTACGTAAAGGTTCCGCACGCCGTAGGCGAAGCCCGCCCCCAGGCCGTCGATGCTGACTGCTGCCGCTAGGAGAAAGGACGACAAAAACTCCACTCTTTGCTGCCCCCTTTGGAGAATGTACTATCATAGTATGGGAGCAGCACAAAAGAGTGCCTGTCTATTCTCCTTTAACGGCCTGGCAGGCCGGGCAAAAATGGGTGCTCCTGCCGGCGATGACGACCCGCTGGACGGGGCAGCGGCAGAGGGGGCACTCCTGCCCCTTGCGGCCGTACACCTTCAGCCGGTCCTGGTAGGAGCCCGACCGGCCGCCGGCGTCCAGGTAATCCCGCCTGCTGGTGCCCCGGGCCGAAATTCCTTCCCGAAGGACCTCCCGGATGGCATCCCGGAGTTTTTCCGCCTCCTCCCGGGTCAGGGAATTCGCCCGCCGCCGGGGGTTAAGCCCCGCTTTGAAGAGGGCCTCGTCAGCGTAGATATTGCCGATGCCCGCCGCCGCCTCCTGGGACAGAAGGAGGCTTTTTATGGGCCTGGTCGTCTTCCGGCAGCACTCATGGAGGAAGGCGGGGGAAAACCCCTCCCTAAGGGGTTCGGGGCCCAGGGCCTTCAGGCCCCCGATCCGGTCCAGGGCCCCGGGCTCCACCAGCCACATGGTGCCGAACTTCCGCACATCGTGAAAATGGAGCTCCCCTCCACCGGCAAAGGAAAAAACCCCGCGGGTATGCAGGGCGGGGGGTTCCTGCTTCGGGTAATACAGGAGGCGGCCCGTCATCCTCAGGTGGACGGCCAAAAGGAAGCCCTCCGACAGGTGCAGGAAGAGGTATTTCCCCCGCCGGCCCGTTTGGAGGACGGCCTTTCCCCGGCACAACCGGACAAATTCCCCGGGGTCAGGGTACTTGACAAACCCGGGGAACAAGAGCTTCACATCTTCGATTACCTTTCCCGGCAGGAGCCTCTGCAAATCCCTGCGGATGGTTTCCACTTCCGGCAGCTCCGGCACGGACGTCCCTCCTTCTTCAGGCCAGGGGCTGCATATCCAGCCAGTTGGGCCCGTGTTTTAGGTCCACCGTCAGGGGCACCGAAAGGGCGATGACCTGTTCCATGATCTCCCGGACCAGGAGGGCGCTCTCCTTGAGCTCCCCTTCCGGCACCTCAAAGACCAGTTCGTCATGGACCTGGAGGAGCATGCGGGCTGCCAGCCCTTCCCGGTCCAGGGCCCCGGCCATCTTGACCATGGCCTTCTTGATGATATCCGCTGCCGTCCCCTGGATGGGGGTGTTGATGGCCATGCGCTCGGAAAAGCTCCGCAGGTTGAAATTTTTGTGGTTGATGTCGGGCAGGTAGCGGCGCCGCTTCAGGAGGGTGGTGACAAAGCCCTCTTCCCGGGCCTTCCGGATGCTCTCGTTCATGTAGTCCTTGACCCGGGGATAGCGCTCAAAATAGCGCCGGATAAAATCCCCCGCCTCCTCCCGGCTGATGTTCAGGGCCTGGGAGAGGCCGTAATCGCTCATGCCGTAGATGATGCCGAAGTTGATGGCCTTGGCCCCGCTGCGCATGGCGGGAGTCACCTCCGGCAAGGGGACGTGCCAGACTTCCGCCGCCGTCTTGCGGTGGATATCTTCCCCCTCCCGGAAGGCCCGGGTCAGCCCCTCGTCCCCCGAAAGATGGGCCAGGAGCCGCAGTTCGATCTGGGAGTAGTCCGCTGCCAGCAGAACCCAGCCCTCCCGGGAGGGGATGAAGGCCCGGCGGATCAGCCGCCCTTCCTCCTGCCGGATAGGGATGTTCTGCAGATTCGGTTCCGTGCTGCTCAGCCGACCCGTGGCTGTCACCGTCTGGTTGTAGGTGGTATGAATTTTCCCTGTCTTTTCGTCCCTCAGGTTCAAAAGCCCTTCCACATAGGTGGTCCGCAGCTTGAACTGGTACCTGAGCTGGAGGATTTTGGCCACGACTTCCTGGCGCCCCGCCAGTTCCTCCAGGACAGAGGCATCGGTGGAAGGCCCCGTCTTGGTCTTCTTCAGGACGGGGAGCTTCAGCTTTTCAAAGAGGATTTCCCGGAGCTGCACGGGGGAGTTGATGTTGAAGGTTTCCCCCGCCAGGGCATAGATCTCCTGCCGCAGGGCATCCTCCTTCTCCTTGATGCCCCTGCCCATGGCCGCAAGGATGGCGTCGTCGATCTTGACCCCCCGGTCTTCCATAGAAGCCAGGACCTGGATCAGGGGGAGCTCCAGCTTGTAGAAGAGGTCCTCCAGGCCCAGGGCGGCCAGGCTGCCCTCAAGCTCCCGGTGGAGTTCCTGCAGAAGGTGGAGGGCCACCCCGGGGGGCAGGTCCTCATCCTCCTCCCGGGTCAGGGAAACCTTCAGGAAGTCCCGGCTGAGGGCCGGCAAAGAAAAGTCCTTGCGGGTGGGGTCCAAAAGGTAGGCAGCGATACTGACATCAAAACTGAGGCCCTTCAGGTGGATATCCCGGTCTGCCAGGCCGTGGAGGGCATCCTTCCCCAGGGTGGTGATTTTGGGGGTGTCCCCGTCCTCCAGGACGGGTTTCAAGAGGGATAAAAGCTCCCCGGCCCCGTCGAAGATGCCTTCCCCGAAATCCAGGTAAAAACCCTCGCTTTCCTGGAAGAGGGCCATCCCCCGGGCTTCCCTGCCTTTGCCCTGCCGGGGCAGAAATATGAGGTAAAGGGGCTTACCCGCCCGGACCTTCTCCTTTAGCTCCGCCTTCCCGGCCTCCCTGACCTTTACCCTGGGAGAATCCTCCTCCCGCAAAGGTGCGGCCTCCTCCTCGAAGGTGAGCCTGTCCAGGAGGGAGGTGAATTCCAGCTCCTCAAAAAGCTCCCTGACCTTTGAGGAGTGGGTTTCTTTGCGCTTGAGCCTCTCCAGGGAGAATTCCAGGGGGACCTGCCGGCAGATGGTGGCAAGTTCTTTGCTGAGGATGGCCTGCTCCCGGTAGGTTTCCAGGTTGCGGCGCACCCTCTCCCCCGCCACGGCATGGGCGTTGTCCAGGATCTCTTCCAGGGAGGGGAACTGCTTGAGGAGCTTCAGGGCGGTCTTATCGCCGATGCCCGGGACCCCCGGGATATTGTCGGAGGTGTCCCCCTTCAGGGCCTTGTAATCCACCACCTGCTCCGGGAAGAGGCCCATCCTGTCCTTCAGGCCCTCCCGGTCCAGGAGTTGGGTCTGGGTAACCCCCTTCTTCACCTGGACAACCCGGGTATGGGGGGAGATGAGCTGGAACACATCGGCGTCCCCGGAGACGATCAGGGATTCAACCCCCTGATGGGCGGACTTTTCGCAGCAGGTCCCGATGACATCATCGGCCTCGAAGCCCTCCACTTCCAGGATCTCCACCTCCATGGCCCGCAGGATGTCCTTGACCAGGGGGATCTGCTCCCGCAGTTCGTCGGGGGCCCTCTCCCGCTTGGCCTTGTAATCGGCATAGACCTGGTGGCGGAAGGTGGGGGCTGCCAGGTCGAAGGCCACCGCCAGGTAGGCGGGGTCCTCCTCCTTCAGGAGGCGCAGCAGCATGGTGGTAAATCCGTAAACCGCATTGGTGTACTGGCCCCGGGAATTCTTCAGCAGGGGCAGGGCAAAAAAGGCCCGGTACACCAGGTTGTTGCCGTCCAGAATCATGAAGGTTTCTTTCATTCCCCGTTCATCACCTGTTTCCTCTTTGAGATTGGACCCTCCGCCTGTAATAATACCAGAGACCGCCTCCCAGGGCAAAGAGGGCGGCGTTGTAGGCGGCGATATTCCCGATGGGGTTTCGCTGCCGGGATTCGGGTCCCGGCAGGGCACCCTCCCGGGACCGCTCCTCCTCCGCTTCATTCTCCACGGCTTTATCTTCTCCGGCCTCCGCCTCCGGCAGCTCGCCGGCCACAGCGACATCGTCCCGGGGCTGGGCATCCTGGGACTCCAAAAGGCCATAATCGGAGCGGGTTGAGCCGCTCATGAGGGGGGCCGTCAGGTACAGGTTCCCCCCGGCAAAAAACAGGAGAAAGACGGCCGCCGCTGCGGCCAAGGTCCGGGGCATGCCAAACCAGCGGCCCGCCCGCTTCCTTTTGGCCCGCTCCCTCTCTTCCCTGATCCCCGCCATGATATGCCGGTGAAGCTTCCCGGGCACGGGCGGCTCCGGTACGGCCTTCAGCAGGCCCAGCATCCCCTTAAGGCCCTCCAGATCCTCCCTGCAGGAAGGGCAGCCCTCCAGGTGCCTCTGCACCCCCAGAGCCTCCTCCCCCTTCAGGGAACCGTCGGCATACAAGGCCAGGTGTTCCTTAAGCTCTGTGCATTTCATAGTTCCACCTCCCCTTGTCTTCTTAGATGAAGACCGGCAGGCAAAAGTTCCATTTCCAGAAAAATTGTTTTCAATTTCAACCGGCCCCGGCTGATCCGGGAACGGACCGTTCCCAGGGGGACCTGCAGCAGGTCGGCGATCTCCTCGTAGCTCAGGTTCTGGAATTCCTTGAGGAGGATGGGGTACCGCTGCTCTTCCGGCAGCCGGTCCAGGGCCTTGAGGATCTCCCGGCGCAGCTCCTTCCTCTCCAGTTCCTCCACCGGCGAGGGGTCCTCAGCGGCCACTTCCCGGCCCACCGTCTCCCCATCCGCCAGCTTCAGGGGGGCATCCAGGGAGAGGGAAGGGTTGTGCTTCTGCTTGCGGAGGAAGTCCAGGCAGGTATTCACCGCCAGCCGGTACACCCAGGTGGAAAAGGCGGCATCAAAGCGGAATTTGGGCAGGAAACGGTAAACCCGGAGGAAGGTCTCCTGGGCCAGATCCAGGGCGTCCTCCTGGTTCCCCGCGTATTGATAGCAGAGGGAATACACTTTTTTTTCGTACCGGGAGACCAGTTCCTCGAAGGCCGTTTCCTTCCCGGCAAGAAACCCTTTGATCAGGTCACCGTCTTTGGTCATGGCAGGGGCTCTCCCTTGGGGCCTGAACCCGGGAAACCCTCGTTAGGGCCTCCTCCAGGTCCGCCGCCGTGTTGATGTTGAAGAAGAGGGGCAGCTGCGGTTCCAAGTCCTCCAGGGACTGCATATCCTTCGTACATGTCCTTACTTTATCATAAAAGTCCATGATTTTGTAATTTTTCTTCCCGAGCTGGCTTTCGATAACAGGCAGGCAGTTCTTGCTGTAAAGGGCGTGCAGGGGCTGCCAGTACTCCCCCCGGCGGGGCACATAGGCATCACAACCCGGGGGCAGGCCCTCCCGCATCTCCCGAAGGGCGGCGGGGTTCAGGAAGGGCATGTCGCAGGGGGCAAAAAAGGTATAAAGGGTGGGGGACGCGATGAGGCCCGTATAGATGCCCCGGATGGAACTGGGCCTTTCCCCCTCCTGAAGGTCGGGGCAGCTCTTTACCCGGAGCAGGTCCCCCACTTCCCGGGGCCCCACCACGAAGACCTGGTCGAAGACCCCTGCCAGGGCCTGGTAGACTCGGCAGATCAGGGGTTTGCCCCGGAAGGGCAGAAAGGCTTTGTTCTGCCCCATGCGGGAGCTCTTGCCCCCCGCCAGGATGGCGGCGGCAATTCTGGTGACAGCCATGACTCAGGAATGGAGGCGCCGGGTCAGGTCCGCCATCTCGATGGCGCCTACGGCCGCATCCCAGCCCTTGTTCCCCACTTTGGTCCCGGCCCGTTCGATGGCCTGCTCGATGGTATCGCTGGTGATGACACCAAAGATGGTGGGCACGCCGCTGTCCAGGCCCACCTTGGCCACCCCCTTGGCCACCTCGCTGGCGATGTATTCGAAGTGGGGAGTGGAGCCCCGGATAATCACCCCCAGGCAGATGACGGCATCATACTTCCCCGATTCCGCCATTTTTTTGGCGGCAAAGGGGATCTCAAAGGCCCCCGGCACCCAGCTGACGGCGATGTTCTCCTCCTGGGCTTCGTGGCGCTTCAGGGCGTCCAGGGCCCCCGACAGGAGCTTCTGGGAGAGGAGCTCGTTGAAACGGCTGACCACCAGGCCGAACTTGAAATCCCGGGCAATTAGCTGTCCTTCGTAGGTTTTCATGATCATTTACCTCCCTTGTCCATTCTCGTTAGTTGCACCGCAAAAAATGTCCCATCTTATCCTTCTTGGTGTGGAGATACCGTTCGTTGTATTCACAGGAAGGGATCTCGATGGAGACCCTCTCCAGGATGGTGAGGCCGTAGCCTTCCAGCCCCCGGATCTTTTTGGGGTTGTTGGTCAGCAGGCGGATCCTCCTCACCCCCAGGTCCACCAGGATCTGGGCCCCGATGCCGTAGTCCCGCAGGTCGGCGGCAAAGCCCAGGGCCTCGTTGGCTTCCACCGTATCCTTCCCCTGGTCCTGGAGGGCATAGGCCTTGATCTTGTTCACCAGGCCGATGCCCCGGCCCTCCTGGCGCATGTAGAGGATGACGCCCCGGCCCTCCTCCTCGATCTTGCGCATGGCCTGGGCCAGCTGGCTGCCGCAGTCGCACTTGATAGACCCCAGCACATCCCCTGTCAGGCATTCGGAATGGACCCGGACCAGGACGGACTCCTCCGGGTCGATTTCCCCCTTGACCAGGGCCAGGTGGGTGTGGTTGTCCAGGGTGTTTTCGTAGGCCACGATGGTGAAATCCCCGTAGCGGGTGGGCAGGGAGGCCTCCGCCGCCCTCCACACCAGCTTGTCCTTCTTCATACGGTACTTGATCAGGTCGGCGATGGTGATGATTTTCAACCCGTGGCGGCCGGCGAACTCCATGAGTTCCGGCACCCGGGCCATGTGGCCGTCCTCGCACAGGACTTCACAGATGACCCCCGCCGGGTAAAGGCCCGCCAACTTGGCCAGGTCCACCGCCGCCTCGGTGTGGCCCGCCCGCCGCAGGACCCCCCCCTCCATGGCCATCAAGGGAAAGATATGGCCGGGCCGGGCCAGGTCATCGGGCCCGGTCCCCGGGTCGATGAGGGTCTTGATGGTTTGGGCCCGTTCAAAGGCGGAGATTCCCGTGGTGATGTTCTCCTTGGCATCCACGGAGACGGTAAAGGCGGTCCCCTGACCTTCCGTGTTCCGGTCCACCATCAACGGCAGGCCCAGTTCCCGGACCCGCTCCCCCGTCAGGGGGACGCAGATGAGGCCGCAGCCGAAGCGGGCCATGAAGTTGACGGCTTCCGGCGTCACCTTTTCCGCCGCCATGATCAGGTCCCCCTCGTTTTCCCGGTCCTCATCGTCCACGGCGATGATCATCTTTCCGGCCTTCAGTTCCGCGATGGCTTCCTCGATGGTGTTGAATTTCATGTCTAACCCCTCCTGTTAAAAACCATTGTCCCGCAGGGCGTCCAGCAGGTTTCCCCCGGCAGGCCGCTCCCGCAGCAGTTTTTCCACAAACTTTCCGATATAGTCCCCCTCCAGGTTCACCGGGTCCCCCACCCTCCGGTCCATCAGGGTGGTTTCCGCGGCGGTGTGGGGGATGATGGAGACGGAGAAAGCCCCCTCCTCCAGGTGGGCCACGGTGAGGCTGATGCCGTCCACGCTGATGGAGCCCTTCTCCACCGTATACCTCAAGACTTCCGGCGGCGCGGAAATCTTGAAGATGATGGCGTTCCCCTCCCGGTAACGCTTCAGAACCCGGCCCACTCCGTCGATATGGCCGGTGACGATGTGGCCGCCGAAACGTCCCGTCGCCGGCATGGCCCGCTCCAGGTTCACGACATCCCCCGCCTTGAGGGCCTCAAAGCCCGTTTTCCGCAGGGTCTCGGGCATCACATCGGCGGCAAAGCCTTCCTTCCCCA
This sequence comes from Syntrophomonadaceae bacterium, assembly GCA_003561835.1. Taxonomy (GTDB): domain Bacteria; phylum Bacillota; class Dethiobacteria; order PWVN01; family PWVN01; genus PWVN01. Next base: position 8,259 of record PWVN01000146.1, on the reverse strand, counting down.
GGGTGGTGACCGTCAGGCAGATGCCGTTGACCGCCACGCTGTCCCCCACCGCCAGGTCCGCAAGGACCCGGTTGGCCTTTATCCGGATCCGGGCCCCCTCCAGGCCCTTTCTCTCGACGGCTTCCACCCGGCCGCCTTCTTCAACCAGGCCCGTGAACATCGGCAAAACCCCCTTTCACAGTTCCCGTAAGCAGGATGTCCTTCCCGTACCTCTCCAGTTCCAGGTCTTCCAGGCGCCAGGCATGGGACAGGTAGGCGATGCCTTCCCCATCCACACAGGTGGGGGCCTCCCGGCCGCCGAAGAGGAGAGGCGCCAGGAAGAGGTGCATCCTGTCCACCAGCCCGGCAGCCAGGAGGGAATAGTTCAGGGCCCCCCCGCCTTCCGCCAGCAGGCTGGTGACGTTTTGCCTGCCCAACTCCTTCAGCAGGGCCTTCAAGTCCACCCGGCCCGCCTTCTCCGGCAGCACCAGGACCTTAACCCCCAGGGCCCGCAGGGCGGCAACCCGCTCCGGCGGCGCCTGATCCGTTACGGCCACCAGGGCCTTCTCCGGCGGTGTGAGGATTTTGGCCCGGGGGGGCACCCGGCCCAAGCTGTCCACCAGGACCCTCAAGGGGTGCCGGCCCCCTTCGGGAAGCCGCACGTTCAACCGGGGGTCGTCTTTCAGGACGGTCCCCAGCCCCGTCAGGACCGCATCATGGCAGCTCCGCAGGCGGTGGACAAGGGCGCGGGACTCCTCCCCCGTGATCCAGCGGGACATGCCGGTGCGGGTGGCGATCTTGCCGTCCAGGGTGGCGGCCGCCTTCAGGGTCACAAAGGGCAAGCCCCGGGTGATAAACTTGCAGAAGACCTCGTTCACCTTCCGGGCCCGGGCTTCCATAAGGCCCTTCTCCACCCGGATACCCGCCTTCTCCATGCGGGCAAAGCCCCGGCCGGCCACCCGGGGGTTGGGGTCCTCCATGGCTGAAACCACCCGGGCAATCCCGGCGGCCATGATGGCCTCCACGCAGGGGGGAGTGCGTCCCTGGTGGGAACAGGGCTCCAGGTTGGTGTAGAGGGTGGCCCCTTCGGCCAGGGGGCCGGCCTCCTGCAGGGCGAAAACCTCGGCATGGGGCCCGCCGGCCTGCCGGTGGTAGCCCGTCCCCACCACCTGCCCCTCCCGGACCACCACCGCCCCCACCAGGGGGTTGGGACTGGTTTTCCCCCTGGCCTTGACCGCCAGTTCCAGGGCCAATCCCATATAGGCCTCATCAGACATGCGAAACCCCTCCCAAAAGAAAAACCCCGCATTGCCGACGGGGTTGCTCAACGCAAATCATCTTCCTTCTCCCATCCAGACTGTACTGTCGGCGCCGGAATCTCACCGGTTCAACCTTGTTCAGGCTCGCGGGCTACCCCAGGGGGATCACCGCCGGTTGGGAATTGGACTCTCATCCTCACCCTACCCCGAAGGAAATTGCAAAATTATTATAACACAAGTTTTGCATTATACCAACCTTTTTTTGGTTTTCAGCATCTTGATGGCCAGGACGGCATCCTTTGACCCGTACACGGCGGAGCCCGCCACCAGCACATCGGCCCCGGCCTCCACCACCAGGGGGGCGGTAGACTGGTTGATCCCCCCGTCCACCTGGATCTCGAAGCCGAGCCCCTTCTCGGCCCGCAGCCGCTTCAGCTCCCGGATCTTGGGGAGGACGGCGGGGATGAACTCCTGGCCGCCGAACCCGGGGTTCACCGACATGACCAGGACCAGGTCCACCTCCCCGAGGACATACTCCAGGACCCCCGGGGGAGTGGCGGGGTTTAAGGCCACCCCGGCCTTTGCCCCCTCTTCTTTGATGGCCTGAAGGGTCCGGTGCAGGTGGGGGCAGGTTTCGGGGTGGACGCAGAGGAGGTCTGCCCCGGCGGCGGCAAAGTCCTTGAGATACAGGTGGGGGTTTTCAATCATCAGGTGGGCATCCAGAAAGAGGTTGGTGCACCGCCGGATGCTCTGGATCACCAGGGGCCCCATGGTGATGTTGGGGACGAAGTGGCCGTCCATGATGTCCAGGTGCAGCCAGTCGGCACCCCCGGCCTCCGCTTTTTTGATCTCCTCCCGCAGGCGGGAAAAATCCGCCGACAGCAGGGAAGGGGCAATTTTAACCATGGTCAGTAGCTCCTTTCCTCCTCCTGGATTTCCTTAAGCAGCCCCAGGTAATTCCGGTAACGGCTCTCGGCCAGGTCCCCGGACGTAAGGGCCTCCTGGACGCTGCAGCCCGGTTCCCTCCGGTGCAGGCAGCCTTTGAACCTGCACTCCTCCCCCAGCCGGCCCACCTCGGGGAAGAGGAAGGAGAGCTCCCCTGCGGGGATCCCCCGGACCTCCAGCCGGCTGAAGCCGGGGGTGTCGGCCACGAACCCCCCCGCATCCAGGGGAATCAATTCCACATGGCGGGTGGTATGGCGGCCCTGCTTCAGCTTCCTGCTGATCCCATCGGTTTTCAGGTCCAGGTGGGGGTAGAGCCTGTTCAATAGGGTGGATTTTCCGGCCCCCGAGGGCCCGGCCACCACGGAAATTTTCCCCTTCAGGTATTCCCGGATCCCGGCGATGCCCCGGCTCAGGAGAGCGCTGCTCTCCAGGACCCGGTAGCCGATTTCCCGGTAGGTTTCCGCCACCTCCCGGACCTCTTCCGGTTGGATCAGGTCCATCTTGTTCAAACAGATGAGGACTTCCAGGTGCTGGTCCTCGGCCAGGACCAGCAGCCGGTCCAGAAGGAACAGGTTCAGGTCCGGCTTCCTGACGGCTGCCACCACCATCACCTGGTCCACGTTGGCCACGGCCGGGCGGTAGAGCTCCGTTTTGCGGGGCAGGACCTCCTCGATGGTCCCCTCTCCCCCCTCCCGGGCCACCTTGACCCGGTCGCCGGCCAGGAGGCTTACGCCCTCCTTTTTGAACCTGCCCCGGGGGGTGCAGGTGATCTGGCGGCCGTCCTCCAGGTAGACGGTATAAAAACCGCCTATCCCCTTCAACACCATGCCCGTTTCCAGTCCCGGATGCCCCCTTTCTCTTCTAGGGCCCAAACTTCTGCTCGGCCAGGAGATCGTCCTTGTAATAGACGTATACCCAGCCTTCCTCGTACCCCTCAACAACGATGATATCGCCGGTATATTCCACTTCTTCCCTGCGCTCTCCCAGAACATCGTCCACCACGATGACCACCATATCCCCCTCCTCCAGCCTGTCCTCGGGGATGGTGATCCGGATGGAATATTTCCTGAGCCGGTCCATATCCGGCCCTTCACTGACGGCCAGGTCCACCGGGTTCCCCATCTGCAGGACCTCTCCGGCTTCAGGGAACTGGCTGATGATCCTGCCCTTCTCCACGGTGCTGTGTTGGTGGCTGATGTGGCCCACCTCCAGGTTATAGGTTTCCAGCCACTTTTCGGCGTCTTCCAGGGTCATCCCCGTCAGGTCCCGGAGCTTGACGGGCTGCCCCCCCTGGCTGACCACGATCCTCACCGTTTCCCCCTTCTGGAGCCGGGCCCCCTCCCCGGGGATCTGATCCATGACCTGGCCCGAAGGCACCTCGTTGTTGTACTGCTCCTCCAGTTCGTACTCCAGGTCCGCCACCCCCAGGGCCAGGATGGCCTCCCGTTCCGTCTTGCCGATAACCCCCGGAACGGTAACATAGGGGGGGCCGGTGCTGTAAATCAGGTGGACGATCCGTTCCTCCCGGACCATCCTGCCGGCCAGGGGATCCTGGGACATGATGTGGCCGGAAGGAACTTCGCGGGACGGGGCCTGTTCCACCGTGTAGTTGAGACCCGCCTCCTGGAGTTTGGATATGGCCTGCTCCAGGGCCAGCCCCTCCACCGCGGGAACCTGGACCTCGGGCACCGTCAGGAAGGAACGGATAATGACATAAAAGGTCACCAGGAGGGCGATGAGGAGCAGGAACCCCCCGCCTAGAAGCCAGGCCCGGTAGGCTTTTCCCTTTCCCTTGGGCTTTTTACGGCGAACGGGCGCCCTTCGCTTCTTCCCGCCCGGGCCCGCCTCGCCCCTCTGCAGGGCCCCCTGCAGTTCCTTCAAGTCCGCGGCCAGTTCCTCCGCCGAGGCATACCGGTCGTCGGGGGCTTTCTCCACCGCCTTCATGATGATGTCTTCCAGCTCCGACGGGATATCCGGGTTCAACTCGCTGGGGTAGGGGATCTCTTCCCGGACGTGCTTTAAGGCGATGCTGACGGGAGTATCCCCCGAAAAGGGGACGGTCCCCGTCAGCATCTCGTAGAGGACGATCCCCAGGGAATAGATATCGGACCTTTCCACCGCCAGACCGCCGTTGGCCTGCTCCGGAGAAAAGTAATGGACGGACCCCACGATGGACTGGGTGTAGGTGACGGTAGCGCTGGTGATGGCCCGGGCGATGCCAAAATCCGTCACCTTGGCCCGGCCCTCCCGGGTGATGAGGATGTTGTGGGGTTTGATATCCCGATGGATGATATTATGGCGGTGGGCATGCTGAAGGGCCTCGCAGATCTGCAAGGCTATGGAGAGGGCCGCTTCCGGGGAGATCCTGCCCTCTTCCTGGATGACCTCCTTCAGGGAGCGGCCGTCGATAAACTCCATGATGATATAGTAGACATCCTCCTCCTGGCCCACATCGTAAACATTGACGATATTCGGATGGGAAAGGCTGGCGGCGGCATGGGCTTCCCGCCGGAAACTGCGGACCACATCCGGGTCCCCCGCCAGGTTTCCCCGCAGGATTTTGATGGTGACGGACCGGCCCAGCAGGGCATCCACCCCCCGGTAGACCACGGCCATCCCGCCATCACCGATCTTTTCTTCAATTTTGTAGCGGTCGCCCAGCACTTTACCGATCATTTCCGTCACCTCGCCAGGTCTTTGTTGTCCTTAGCTGTGTTCCACCACGACCACGGTAATATTGTCAGGCCCGCCGCCCCTGTTGGCCATTCCCACCAGCCGGGCGGCCGTCTCCCGGGCCCCCGTCCCCTCCCGACTGACCCGGAGGATTTCCTCCTCCCCCACCATGGCGGTAAGGCCGTCGGTGCAGAGGATGAGAATATCCCCCTTTCGGAAGGCTCCATGAAAAAAATCCACCTCCACATAAGGGCCGGTGCCCAGGGCCCGGGTCAGGACGTGGCGCTGGGGGTGGTTTTGGGCGTCCTCTTTATCCAACTGTCCGTTTGCCACCATCTCTTCCACCAGGGAATGGTCCCGGGTGATCTTCAGGATCCCCTCCCCGTGGACCATATAGGCCCGGCTGTCCCCCACGTGGCCCACGAAGTAATGGTCCTTCCAGAGGATGGCCAGGGTGAGGGTGGTCCCCATGCCGTGGTGGTCCCGGCTGTTCCGGGAAGCCTGCCAGATCTGGTAGTTGGCCTCGGAGACCATGTTGAAGATGAAGGTGGAGAAGTTGTCCACGGTGGGGTCCATTCCTTGAAGCCCCTCCCGGTTCTCCGCGAGAAAGGCCGAAACGGCGGAAAAAGCCAGGGTGCTGGCTACCTCCCCGGCAGCATGGCCCCCCATGCCGTCGGCTACCCCGAAGATATAAAGGGGGGGGATTTCCAGGGTTAAAAAGGCATCCTCGTTGTTGCTCCGCTCTCTGCCCGTATCCGTCCTGCCGTGGTAGCGCATGCCCTCAGCTCCAATCCTCCAGGAGAAGAAAACCTATGGAAAGTATACCAAAAGCCCGGATAAAAAGCAATCTGGGATATATTTCAGGATTTTGGCGTGAGGAGGGCAAAATAGAAACCCTCCCCCTCCCTCAGGTGGGGGTAGAGGTGGAGGCCGGCCCCCCCCGGGCAGGCGGCCATCCCCGGAGGCAGGGCATCCCTAAGGGGCAGGGCCTGCAGGCGGGGATTCTCCTGGAGGAAGGCGGCCAGCAGCTCCTCCGTCTCCTCGGGCTCGTTGGTGCAAACGCTGTAGAGGAGACGCCCCTCGGGGCGGAGCAGCTTGACCCCCTCCGAGAGGATCTCCCTTTGCAGGGCCGCCAGGGGGGCGAAATCCCCGGGCTGCCGATGCCACTTCAGGTCCGGCTTGCGGCGGATGACCCCCAGCCCGGAGCAGGGGGCGTCCAGCAGGACCCGGTGGGCCTGCCCCCTAAGCTCCGCCGGCAGGGAGCGGGCATCCCAGACCCTTGTCTCGATGCTCTCAAGCCCCAGCCTTTTGGCGGCGGCCTCCACCAGCTTTTGGCGGTGGGGGTGAAAGTCCCCGGCGATGACCCGGCCCCGGTCTTCCATGAGCTGGGCCAGGTGGGTGGCCTTCCCCCCGGGAGCGCTGCACAGGTCCACCGCCAGCTCCCCGGGCTGCGGGCCCAGGAGGCGGGCGGCCAGGGCGGAAACCTCCCCCTGGATGGAAAAGAGGCCTGTCTTGAAGGCCCGGGTTGCCGCCGGATCCCCCCGGCCTGCCACGACCCGCAAGGTTTCCGGGAGGAGGCCCGGCCGGGTATCGAAACCTTCCCGGGCCAGCCGCTCCTTTAGTTCCCCCCCTTCCACCCGCAGGGTCTGGACCCTGAAGGTCAGGGGCGTCGGGGTATTGTTGGCCCGGAGGAGCCCCTCCGCCTCCTTCAGGGAGAAGCGTCCGAGCCACCGTTTTACCATCCAGGGCGGGTGGGAATAGGTGATGGACAGATAGGCCTCCGGATCCCCTTCAGCCGGGGGCCAGGGGAGGTTGTCCCGGCGGCGGGCCAGGTTCCGCAGGACGGCGTTCACCAGGCCGGCAAACCCGGAAAACCGCGAGGCTTTCACCAGCCTGACGCTTTCGCTGCAGGCCGCGGCGGCGGGGATCTTGTCCAGGAAAAGGATCTGGTAGGCCCCCGAGCGCAGTACGGCCCGCAGGAGGGGCTTCAGGCCCCCGGGGTCTTTCTTCAAGAACAGGCCCAGGGCCCAGTCCAGGGTCAGCCGATAGCGGAGGACCCCGTAGACCAGCTCCGTCGCCAGGCCCCTGTCCAGGGGGGAGAGGGAAAAGGACCCCAGGTATTTTTTCAGTTCCAGGTTCCCGTAGGAACCCTTCGCGTCGATGTTGGCCAGGATGTCCGCTGCAGCCCGGCGGGCGGATACGGCCATGGTCCTGCCTCCTTTCAAAAAACTGCCCGGCGGCGGGGCCGACGGGCAGTCATCTCCTCAGTTCCGCCTGTTCCGCAGGACCAGCATCCGCAGGAGCTGGGCCAGGGCAGCGGCCATGGCCGCCACATAGGTGAGAGCGGCAGCGTTCAGGACCTCCCGGACGCCGTAGACCTCCTGGCCCTGGACGAAACCCCCTCCCTCCAGAAGGGCCACGGCCCGCCGGGAGGCGTTGAGCTCCACCGGCAGGGTGGCCACCTGGAAGAGGACGGCAAAGAAGTACAAAGCGATGCCCACATCCATGAGGGTGCTCCCCCCGGCGGTGAAAAAGAAGCCCAGGAAGAAGAGAGGCATGGCCATGCGGGAGCCCAGGCTGGCCACGGGAAAGAGGTTGTTGCGCACGTGGAGGAAGACATAGCCGTGGGCATCCTGGATGGCATGGCCCACCTCGTGGGCGGCGATGCCCAGGGCGGCCACGGTGGGCCGGCTGTAAACATCGGGGGACAGGCGCACCACTTTCTTCCGGGGGTCGTAGTGGTCATCCAAGACTCCCCGGGTCATCTCGATATTCACATCGTGGAGGCCCGCCTCGTTCAGGGCCCGCCGGGCCACCTCCGCCCCCGTCATGTTGCTTCGGGTCCTGACCCGGGAAAACTTCTGGTAGTTTTGCTTGACCTTGTTCTGGGCATAAAAGACGAAAATGAACACCGGGACCATGATCAGCAGGGTGATGCTCATCATGCCGGGCCCCAGCAGGAAAGAACCGGGAAACATAGCAAACGCCTCCTTCTAAAAGATCTTAAAAGTCATCCCGGGGGCGGGGCGGTAGCCCCGGACAAAATCCCCGGCGGACATGGTGTTTTTCCCCTCGGGCCTGACCTCCAGGACCCGGACGGCACCCCTGCCGGCGGCTATTACCAGACCCCCGGGGCCCACAGCCAGTATTTCTCCCGCAGGCCCCGAACCTTCCGCCGGCAGGGCCCGCAGCATCTTCAGACGGCGGCCCTGGAAAAAGGTACAGGCGCCAGGGTCGGGGCTTAACCCGTTGATGTGATTGGCCACCCTTTCCCCCTCCCGGGACCAGTCGATGCCTTCCTCCTCCCGGCGGATGGAGGGTGCATAGGTGGCCCTCCGGTGGTCCTGGGGCCGGGCCTTTGCCTTCCCCGCCGCCAGCAAAGATACGGCCTTGATGAGGGTTT
>PWVN01000194.1 GCA_003561835.1 Syntrophomonadaceae bacterium | reverse complement strand
TGACCAGGGTTAAAAAGGTTAATCCTAAAAAAGTCAAGAAACCCGAGGCCCAGGCGTCCTGCCGGGCCCCGGCGGTGGTCAGGACGGGGAGGGTGGCGATAACCACCGTGGTCCGTATGATAAGCATGATGAAGAGGAGCTGACGGTTGGCGAACTTTTCAACTCTCATTCTCTGAACCCTCCTCCTTTTTGCCCCGGGAGCTCTTTTTATATTTGGTCTGAGAGCCCTTCTCCCGGGGATTCTCCCCATTTTTGCCTTCCGAAACCTCCTCCTTTTTATCCCGGGAAGCCGCCTGGTTTTTGTCTCCGGCATTCTCCTGCTTTTTATCCCGGGAACCAGCCTTGTCTCCAGTATTCTCCTGCTTTTTATCCCGGGAAAATATCTGGAAATGCTCATCTTTCATTTTGCTGCTCCCCCTTTGGGGTTCCCGGAAACCCACGAGCTTGGGGCGCTCGGTGGCACCCCAGGTCCAGGTGCGAAGCAGGTGGTCCCTCACCATATCCTTCCAGATTAAAGGAGCCGAAGGGTTCAGGTACGGGACACCGAAGGAACGCAGGGCACACACATGGATGATGAGGAGCAAAATACCAAACTGAATCCCGAACAGGCCGAAGATAGCCCCCAGAAAGACAAAGCCGAAGCGGAGCAGGCGGCCGGCTATCCCCAGGGCAAAGTTGGGAGTGGCGAAGGAAGCAATGGCCGTCAGGGCTACCACAATTACCACAGGAGGGGAAACGATGCCGGCGCTGATGGCCGCATCTCCCAGGACCAGGGCCCCCACGATGCTGATGGCGGGGCCGATGGAGGCAGGGAGGCGGACCCCTGCTTCCCGCAGAACTTCAAAGACGCTCTCCATAACCATGAGCTCCACCACCACGGGAAAGGGAACCCCTTCCCGGGTGGCGGCAATGCGTAAAAACAGGGTAGTGGGAAAAATTTCCGGGTGAAAATTGATGATGGCTACATACATGCCGGGCAGAAAGGTGGAGAGGATGATGGCCAGGTAGCGCAATACCCTGAGAAATGTGCCGGCGATGGGCTTTTCAAAATAGTCGTCGGGGGCGTGGAGCATGTTAAAAAAAGTGGCGGGAAACAGGAGGACAAAGGGGCTGCCGTTGGTCACCAGGGCCACCTGGCCTTCCAGGAGGCCCGCCACCACCCGGTCCGGCCTCTCTGTCCTTAGAAGGGTGGGAAAAACGGAAAAGGGGGCATCTTCGATAAAGGCTTCTAAATCGCCGCTTTCCAGGATCTTGTCGGTGTCGATTTTGTCGAGGCGGCTGCGGGCCTCCTCCAGAATTCCTTCCCCCGCCAGGCCCTTGATGTACACCAGGGCCACATGGGTGCGGGTCAGGTTGCCGATGCGGAAGTCCTCCACCCAGAGTTGGGGAACCCGGATACGGCGGCGGATTAAGGCCAGGTTGTCGTGGATGGACTCGATAAAGGCTTCCCGGGGCCCCCGGATGGCGACTTCCGCATCAGATTCGCTGATGGCCCGGGTCTTCCAGCCCTTGGTGTCGATGGCCAGGGCTTTATCCGTGCCGTCAAAGAGGAGGATGGTGTCTCCCAGCAGCATCTTGTCAAAAAGTTCATTGAGATCCGCAATTTCCGCCACTTCCCGGGCAGGAATCACCTTGTCCCGGGCGAAGGGGAGCATCTCCTTTCCGGATGTGGGAAGGTCGGCAAATTTCCCGGACTCAATCAGGAGGGCGTGGATGACCTCGTCCAGAATATCGCTGCTCACCAGGCCTTCGATGAAGATGGCCGCCCCCGGAACATTTTTCGGACCCATCTTGAACTCCCGTATTTGGAGGCCAAAACTGTTCCCGTGGTATTCCCGGACCAGGGCGATGTTATCCACCAACTTCCTGGAGAGGGTTTCCTTTTCCGTCAGCTGCCGCAGTTCAGAAATGTCGGCCCCGTTTTTAAAAATGGGGTTCTCTTTCTTTCCTTTAAAGAGCTTTTTCAGCTTGCCAAAAAGGCCCATTCTCCTTGTCCTCTCACAACTGCAGTTCTGGTTGGGGCGCAATAAAAATAAAGAACAACAACATCTTTTGGGAAAAAGCAGTTGTTGTCCCTAGTTTAACAAATGATGCTAAAACTATGCATAACTCCGGACGACGAGTCTTTAGCGGTGTTTGCCGAACTTGCTCTCCATGGTCAGGGGGCCTTCTTTTTTTGCATCGATTCGCAGGGTGGTAAACACCCTTTCCCCGCCCAGGGCGAAGACCCGGTTTTGGATGGCCGGTACCAGGGCCAGGATGTCCTCCAGGGGACCCTCCACCGTGGTGCTCATGGCCCCCACTTCATAGTTCAACCCCGAGGCCTTGATGATCTCGATGGCCTCATCCACCAGGAAATAGCCCCGGGCCTCCCCTTCCACCGGGTACCAGGGAACCGCGGTGAGATCAGCGACTGCCATAATGCTGCCCCCGGGTGGGAAAGATGCGGTGAAGGGGAAGGAGGGCGATGATGACGGCGGCGATGCCCGTCTCGATCCCCAGGTAGGTGCCGTTCAATGCGGCGGAATAAACCCAGGGGTTCATCCCCTCGGGGGCATACATTCCGAAGAAGACGACGCCCGACAGGAAGTGGCCGCTGAAGCGGCCCAACCCCCCCACCAGGGTGGCCAGGACCTTGTTCCCCCGGACAAAACCGGCCAGGCCCAAAGCCCCGAAGGCGAAGATGTAATCCAGAAACACCTGGGCCGGATGTACGAAAAAGGGGTCCAAGATCATAGTGATGAGACCCAGCAGGACGCCGGCCAGGATGCCCACGGCGGGACCGTAGTGGATGGCCACCACAAAGATGGGGATCATGCTCCCCAGGGTTACCATGCCCCCCTGGGGGAACCTCCAGAGGACCACCAGGGAGAGGACGGCGGCCAGGGCCACCGCCAGGGCCACGTGGGTTAAAACTCTTGTGTCCAGACGCATTTGTAAAACCTCCTCATTCAGCCAAGCCTGCCAGAAGAAAAAATCCGCAGCAGGTCTGCGGATTACTTCTAATCTGCTTTCCTACGCTGGTATTACCCAGTTCAGGTCCCAAGGGTCACGGCCCATGCCGTATCTCAGCCTTTCGGCACCCCTAGCAGACTTGCTATTTTTTTTCATTATACAATAAAGTGCCTCCCCTTTACAAGGATAAAATGAAGCTTGACAAAAAAAAGGGCGCAAGGAGGCAAGGAAGCGCAAAGGGGGACGGTACCTGCTTGCCGGCAGCAGGAACCGTGGCTTGCTAGTTGAAATAGCGGATGAGCCCCAGATAGATGCACCAGGCCATTTTCTTCTGGTAGGTGGGTTCCGTCAGGAGCCTTCGTTCCCGGGGATTGGACAGGAAGCCCACTTCCACGATGGCGGCGGGGATGGGGGAGTTCTCCAGCAGAAAGTAGCTTCCCTTCCCAACACTGGCCTTCCGGTCCGTGTTCTTCAGGGTCCGGATGAGTTCTTCCTGGACGAGAAGGGCCAGCCGGCGGCTGTCTTCACAGTCTTCCCGGTAAAAGGTCTGGGCCCCGTACCAGCGGGGGGAAGCGATGGAATTGGCGTGGACGCTGACCAGTACGTCCACCCGGGCCCCGGTGATCAACTGCAGGCGGTTTTCCAGGTCCTGCTTTTTCTTGGGGCCCGTGGGAATCACCAGCAGGTCCTGATCCTTTTCCCGGGTCAGGAAAACCCTGGCCCCCGCCTCCACCAGCATATCCCGAAGCCAGAGGGATACCTCCAGGGTTACATCCTTCTCCAGGACCCCCTCCATCTTGCTTCCAGGGTCGTAACCCCCATGGCCCGGGTCCAGGGCGATGACCCGGCCGGCCAGGGGCAGAAGCTGGACGGCGGGCCTGGCCCGGGAGGGAAAATTGATCAGGGCTGCCGCCATAACCAGATGCAACAGGAGCAAGAGGGCTGCCCCGAGGGCTTTCCTTTTCAGGTTTTGGGTAATCCACAACACACACCGGGCCATAGAGGTCTCCTTTGGCTTTTTCTAAAAAAATATTCGCGGTTTAAGAAAATTATAACCGGGAAAAAGCCGTCCTTTAAATCCTTTGACCGGGTCGAAAAAAACCAAATCCCCCCTTCCCGCCGCAGGAGGAACACGGGAAGCCCTTCGCGAATATATACCACAAAGATGTATGGAAAGGGTAGTACGATGGCGAAAAAATATCGGGTGTTAATTCCCATAAGCCAGCCCCAGGCAGAAAGAGAGCTCGTCACCCTGGGGGCGGCAGTGGCCCAGCATCATAGGGGCGAAGCCATCGTCCTTAATATCCTGCTGCGCTCCCGCCAGGAACTGGCCCAGTTAAGCCCGGAGGAAGCCAAGTCCCATATTTCGGAGCAAAACCAGCTCTTAAGGGAATCCTGCCGCCATACCCGGGAGCTGGGCATCGAGGTTATCCCCGTTACGGTCCTCTCCAACGGGGTGCAGGAGACCATCGTGCAGGAAGCCCGGGCCCGGGGGGCTGGCATGGTCATTATGGACTGGAACAAGCCCTCCCAAACCCCCGGGGCCGTCATGGGGAGCCTTTTGGACAAGGTGACCAGCCAGGCTCCCGCGGATGTGGCTTTTTTCCGGAACCGGGGTCTTGAAGACGGGAAAATCCTCCTCTCCACCGCCGGGGGGCCGGAAAGCCACCTGGGAGGGCAGATTGCCGCCGCCCTGCAGAATACCTTGCAGGCCTCCGTCACCCTGCTCCACCTGGTAAAAACCAGGGAGGAAATGGAAAAGGGCCGGGAGATCCTGGAGGAATTCTCCAGGAGGTACCGCCTGAAGGCCCGCAGGATTATAAAAACCCGGGAGAACTTCACCGCCGGGATCCTGGAGGAAAGCAAGTTTCACAACCTGATCATCGTCGGTGGTTCCCGGGTAGGCATCTTCACCAGAATGTTTTCCCGCACCATACCGGAAAAAGTGGTGGAGCAGGCGGAGAGTTCCGTCCTGGTAACCCACCGCCACGGCCCCCTCCCCTTCATGACCCGCTTCTTCGGCTCCCGCCGGCCCTGAAAGGCCCCTCTTTTCCCAGGCTCCTAACCGCTGCGCTTCAGCTTGCCGCTCCGCATGGCATAATTCTCCCCCAGGTTGAAGATGAAGAGGCCCAGGGGGATCAAGACCAGGCCGATGACCACCAACCGCAGCATTTCCGGCCCCAGGGCCGCGATGCTCTGCCCTTCCAGCAGGGCCGCCCGGGCCGCCTTCAGGGTGTAGGTGGCCGGGGAGATGACGGAGAGGTTCTGCAGCCACCCGGGCAGGACCTCCACCTCGTAGTAGACCCCGGAGACCAGGAGGATCACCCCCTGCAGGATATGGGTGGCCTGGGACCCCCGCTCCGGGGAGAGGAGGGGCAAAACCGCCGCCATCAGCCCCAGGCCGATAAAGGCCAGGCTGCTGCACACCAGGACCAGCAGGCCGCTGAAGAGGTTGGCCTCCTTCAGGCTGATATCGAAGAAAAAGGCCACCACCGCCAGCACCACGGTGGTACGGATGGTCCCGTAAATGATGGCGAAGATGCACATGCCCCCCAGGTGGGTCAGCCTCCGGATGGGAGCCATGAAGGTATACTCGATGGTCCCTTCCCACCGCTCCCAGGAGACGGATTCCCCCACCTCGTGGAAGAGGACGGACAAGAACCCCCACAGCAGGGCGCCCACCGTCAGGAAGAGGACCTCGTCGGGTCCCGTGGTCACGCCGATAAAACCGATGGTGAGGGCATTGATGATGCTGTAGAAGAGGAACACGATCTCCCAGTTCAGGTAGCGCCTCACCAGGTTGAAGTTTCTTTCCACAAAGGCATAGGTCGCCCGAAGCTCTCTGCCCAATTCCATTTTACCCTTCCTCCTCCCAGCCCTTGCCCGTCAACTCCAGGAAGACATCCTCCAGGGTCACGGCATGGCCGTTTTTCCGGGTCAGCTGGGCCTTCAAGTTCTGCGGGGTATCCAGGGCCACAAAGCTGCCGTCCTCGATGATGGCCATGCGCTGGCAGAGCTTTTCCGCCTCATCCATGTCGTGGGTGGTGAGAATCACCGTGGTGTCGTGGCTCTCCTGCACCTCCAGGATGAATTTCTGCACGTCCCGCTTGGACTTGGGGTCCAACCCGGTGGTGGGTTCGTCCAGGAGCAGGAGCACCGGAGACGTCAGCAGGGCCCGGGCCACCGCCACCTTCTGCTGCATCCCCCGGGAGAGGTTCTCCATGGGAATGTATATTTTCTTCGGTGAAAACCCCAGCCGTTCCAGGATCTCCCGGGACCTGACCCGGGCCTCCTCCGGCTTCACGTCGTAAAGGCGGGCCGCATACATGAGGTTCTCGTAAGAGGACAACTTCTTGAAGAAGGCCGCTTCCACCGAAACCCGGTTGATCATCCGCCGGACGTAAAGGCGCTTCTTCATGACATCCATGCCGAAGATGTGGACGCTGCCCCTGTCGGGGAACAGCAGGGTGGAAATAATGCGGATCAAGGTGGACTTCCCCGAGCCGTTGGGGCCCAGGATGGCGAAGATCTCGCCCCGTTTTACCTGAAAGGTCACGTCCTTGACGGCATGGATGGGCCGCTTCCGCCGGCCGAACCAGCGTCGCTTCACCCCCGGCACCCTCTCTTCCTCTTCATAAAACTGCTTGCTCACCCCGGTACAGACCAGGGCATCTTCCAAAACTGCGGCCACCGGATTCCTCTCCTTCCTTCCTGCAAAGCACACACAGGGGCCTTCTTCTATCCTGCCTGGGCCCCGGACAGGGGCGGCGGGCGGCGAAGCGCCGCCGGCCGTCCTTCCTGTCTGGCTTTTCGAATCTTTATTTATAAGGGAAATAGTTATCTTGATGTATTTTGACTTCCCGGGCCACGTTATCGGCCAGGAGCTGGTGTTTCACCAGGTGGTCCGGGTTTCGCAGCTCCGATCTATGTTTCGGTTTTTCCACACTGATCCGAAAAACGACTACCCGCTTCGGTATGGCGATGCTGAATTCCATCTCTCGCTCCCCCCCTTCACCGCTGAATCAGAAATCCTCCTGCGTTCCTCTCCCTGCCCTCCATTGACGGCACCTGGCGGTCGACTCCATCATTACCATTCCTTTAACCTCCTTCTTCTCGATTTACGGTAAGAAAAAAGCCACGGTTCTCGTGGCCTTTTCGCAGAGGGTTGCGGGGCAATGCCCCCCTTTGCATATAAAAAGCCACAGGTCATGTGCTCCCACACAGCCTGTGGCCCCTGTTGGCAGAGCCGTAAAGGTTTACCCGTGAATGAACAGGGAAACCCCCGGGACAGGCCGTGACACACGAAATCCGACAGTCAGCTTCACGTCTGCTGCGCCTGCTGCGCAGTTTGCCGCCATCCTTGCCTTGATCATGACACGACCTCCTTCTCTCATATTTCGCGGGTTCCTTTTTTGGTTGATTTTTCCCACGCTACTATAATAACTGCCTTTTTCCGCCCCGTCAAGATAAAAAGTGCAAATGTTATGCCTTCTTAATAATCGATTTGCTGCGTTAATTGGGAAAAGGGCCGGAGGGTCTTGTAGTGGGCCAGTTCCTGGAATATAATAGAGCACAGCAGCAGTTCCCGGTTTCCCCGCCCTTCCGGCATTTCTTGGGATCCTTTGGGTCCGGCCTGCAGATTCCGGAAATACTAAAAAAGAGGTGAAATGATGGATGTCAGCATAACGCAGATCATCTGGATATTCATTTTCGTGTCCGCCTTCCTGATCCCCAGCCTGAGGGTGCAGCAGATCAATGCCGGCCGAGTCAACGTCCTGCAGAAAATCCAGAAGAAACGAAAGAGCCGGGTAATCACCCTGATCCACCGCCAGGAATCCATCGGCTTTTTGGGCATCCCCCTGACCCGCTATATCAACATCGAAGATTCGGAGCAGCTTTTACGGGCCATCCGCCTGACCCCCGATGACGTCCCCATCGACCTGGTGCTGCACACCCCCGGTGGGTTGGTGCTGGCCTCGGAGCAGATTGCCCGGGCCATCCAGAGCCACCCCGCCCAGGTCACCGTCCACATTCCCCATTTTGCCATGTCGGGGGGAACCATGATCGCCCTGGCCGCCGATGAGATCATCATGGACGAAAACGCCGTCCTGGGCCCCGTGGACCCCCAGCTGGGCCAGTACCCCGCCGTTTCCATCCTCAAGGCCCTGGAGAGGAAGGATATCAACGAGGTGGACGATGAGACCCTCATCCTGGGAGATATCGCCGGCAAAGCCCTGGTGCAGGTCCGGGAACTTCTTAAAGAGCTCTTGCAGAAGAACTATTCCGAGGAGAAGGCCGATGAAGTGGCCGGCCTCTTGAGCGGGGGCAAATGGACCCATGATTTCCCCATCACCTGCCGCCAGCTAAAGGAGATGGGCCTGAAAGTCTCCCAAAAGATGCTGAAGGAAGTTTACGTCCTCATGGAACTCTACCCCCAACCGCCCCAAAGAAGGCCCTCCGTTCAGTACATCCCCTACGAGCGAAGGGAAGAGACCGGAAAGAAGAAGCGCTAGGGCATCCCCCTAGCAGCCAAGCCGGTGGAGCAGGTGAGTATGGAGAAAAAAGGGCAGCTTTCCATCTTCGGAAAGGTGCCCTTTTACCAGGAGGAGGGAAAAAAAGGAGAGGACACACGGGCAGGTAGGAGAAATGTGCCGCTTCGCGGATACTCCGGGGCCCTCAGATCAATGCCCCGATAATGAGGATGCTGGCCATGCCCGTGAGAATGGTCAGGAACATGTTCCTGGTTTTTACAGCGGCGATAAAAGTAGGCAAGGAAGCCAGCAAGTAGCTGTTGTTTACGGACAGGAACAGCTTCCCCTCGGACAACAGCAGCCCCGGCGCCACCAGGGCCGCCAGGACGGCCACAGGAACATAGCCGAGCCAGAGGGCAAAGAGGCGGGGGATCTTTACCCGGCTCAGGACATACAGGGGCAAAAACCTAGGCAGATAGGTTACCAGGGCCATCCCCAAAAAGAGCAGCAAATATCTTTCGCCCATCCTCGATCACCACCCCCAGTGTGGCCCCCAGCAGGGTGGCCAGAATGATAAACCAGTGACCCGGCAAAAGTTTTGCCAGCAGCAGGGCGGCCAGGCCGGAAAACAAGGCCACCAGGACCATCTTGTACTCGTTGAGCTGCACCACCAAAAGGAAGATGAACATGGCATAGAGAACAAATTCCAGCCCCAGGGCCGTGGCCGCCGTAAAGCCCCCGCCCAGCAGGGCTCCCGCCAGGGACCCTCCCACCCAGCTCATGTAGGCGGTGAACTGCAGGCCGAAGACGTAGCCCTCGTCCCGGGGATAGTTGCGGAAGACGGTGCTGGCGATGGCAAAGGTTTCGTCGGTAATGCCGAAGGCCAGGAGGGGAAGCCACTTCCCGGAGAAGGTTTTGAAGAAGGGGGAAAGGGAGGCGCTCATCAGGAGGTGGCGCAGGTTCACCAGGAAGGTGGTCATGATGATTACGCCAAAGGAAGCCCCGCCGGCCAGCATGCTGACGGCGATGAACTGGGAGGAACCGGCAAAGACCATCACCGACATGAGGGCCGTCAGGTGGGGCGGGATCCCGGCCTGGCGGGCCAGGATACCGAAGGCCACGGCGATGGGCACAAAACCCAGGACCACCGGAAGGGCGTCCCGGGAACCGGCGCGAAAACCCAATACTGCTTTCATAGGAATTCCCCCGGAGCAACAAAGTAATTTCTCTTACCTTCGTCCTTGGGGGCAGAAATCCTTCTAAAAAAAGAAAAACCCGAACCCCGCAGGCAAATTTCCCTCCAGAATTCGGGCCTTCCCGCGCCTCATAAAAAAGCAAGAAAAGCCGAGTAAGT
>PWVN01000065.1 GCA_003561835.1 Syntrophomonadaceae bacterium | reverse complement strand
ACTTGAATGTTGCCGCTCCCGGTGATGTAGCGGGCCAGGTAGGTGGTCAGGGCCCCGGCCACCATGTTGATGGCGATGCCGCTGATGACCTGGTTGGCATTCAGGGTTACGCAGGCAAAGGCATGGAGGGCGGCCAGCAGGGACCCGCAGAGGGCTGCCAGGAAAAGCCCCAGCCATATGGAGATCCCCGGGTAGAGCATCTCCGTCCTGGAGATGACCAGGGCCCCGGTAAACATGCCCACCACCATCAAGCCTTCCAGGCCGATGTTGATAATCCCGCTGCGCTCGCTGAAGAGCCCCCCCAGGGAGGTGATCAGCAGGGGGATGGTAAAGGCAATGGCATACGGAAAGATCTGTATGACGATTTCCCACATCAGCCGGTACCTCCTGTCTCTACCGGGGCATCCCCCGGTTTATCCTTTGCCAGGGAACGCTCCCGCCGCTTCCGCATGATGCGGTCCCAGTTTCGCTCCACCAGGACGCTGGTGGCAGCAAAATAGATGATGGTGGCGATGATGGTGTCGGCCAGCTCCGGCGGGATCCGGGTCATGGCATTCATAAACCCCTTGCCCGTATGCAGGACACCGAAGAAGAGGGCCGCCCCCAGCACGCCCAGGGGAGAGTTTGTCCCCAGCAGGGACACGGCAATGCCGTCAAATCCGTGGGAGGGCAGGACACCGATCTGCATGTTGGAAGCATACCCCACGTAAAAGGTGGCCCCCCCCAGCCCGGCCAGGGCCCCCGCTATGCTCATGGACAAGACCACGTTGCGGTTGACGTTGATGCCCGCCGCCTCCGCTGCATCCCGGTTGTAGCCCACCGCTTTCAGCTCATAGCCGAGAGTGGTCCGATCCAGGATAAAGGCGCTGATGATGACAAAGATAATGGCCAGAAAGATGCCCAGGTTGATATAGGAACCGTTGAACGTTTCCGTCAGCCAGCCCACCCTGAGGGAGGCCTCGTAGGGGATCCGCTGGGATTCGGTTTCCAGGAAAGGGCCCTTGAAATACTGGGGCACGACATAAAAAACCGTCCAGTAGGCCACCCAGTTCATCATGATGGTGGAAACCACCTCGTGCACGTTAAACCGGGCCTTCAAGAATCCCGGCAGGGCTGCCCACAGACCGCCCCCCAGAAGGGAGGCCAGGACGATGACCGCCAGCAGCAGGGGTTTGGGCCAGGCAAGGGTCAACCCCACCGCCGTGGCGCACAAACCCCCGATGAGCATCTGCCCGGCGCCACCGATATTGAAGAGACCCGTTTTAAAGGCAAAGGCCACAGACAGCCCGGTAAAGACCAGGGGGGTGGCCGTTGCCAGGGTGTTCCCGATACGCTCGGCGTTCATGAGGCCGCCCCTGAAGAGGAACATATACCCTTCAAAAGGGTTGTTCCCCGTGAAGAGAATGAGAACCGCCCCCGCCAAGAGGCCCAGGACCACCGCCACCAGGGACAGGGCGTAGTTTTTGTTGAATTTTACCTTAAAGCCGTTGCACCTCTCTTTATCCCCGCCATCATCAAACCGATATCGTTCTCGTTGGTCTCCTGCCGCAGGACGGTATCCACCAGTTCGCCGTTGTTGATGACGGCGATCCGGTCCGATAGATTCAAGATTTCATCCAGTTCCAGGGATACCAGAAGGACGGCTTTCCCCTTGTCCCGCTGTTCCAGGAGGCGCTTGTGGATATATTCGATGGCCCCCACATCCAGCCCCCGGGTGGGCTGCACGGCGATCAAGAGGTCGGGGTTCTGGTCGATTTCCCGCCCCACGATGGCCTTCTGCTGGTTTCCCCCGGAGAGGGAGCGGGCGAAAGATTCGCTGCCCTGACCGGCCCGGACATCGAACTCCTCGATGACCCGGCGGGCGTGGCCCTGGATGGCCTCCCGCTGGAGGAGGCCCTTCCGGGAAAAGGGCTCCCGGTAGTAGCCCTTGAGGATGAGGTTGTCCTCCACGTTGTAATCCAGGATCAACCCGTGCCTGTGCCGGTCATCGGGGATATGGGCGATACCCTGGCTGATTCGGTTCCGCACCGGGAGGTGGGTGACATCCTTCCCCTTCAGCAGGATGCGGCCCCCCTCCACCTTTCGCAGGCCCAGGATGGCTTCCACCAGTTCCCTTTGCCCGTTGCCGTCGACCCCTGCCAGCCCCAGGATTTCACCGCAGCGGATCTCCAGGGAGAAGTCCTTCAGGCCCAAAACTCCCTTGTTGTTCTGCACCGAGAGGCCCTCAAGCCGGAGGATTACCTTCCCTGGGCTGGCTTTGTCCCTTTTATCGATGCGGAACAGGACCTTGCGCCCCACCATCATTTCCGCCAGGGTCTCCTGGGACGTGGAGGCCACCTCCACCGTGCCGATGACTTTCCCCCGGCGAATGACGGTGCACCGGTGGGCAACGGCCTTGATCTCCTTCAGCTTGTGGGTGATCAAGATGATGGACTTCCCCTCCTGGATCAGGCCTTCCATGATTTTCATGAGTTCCTGGACTTCCTGGGGAGTCAAGACCGCCGT
>PWVN01000214.1 GCA_003561835.1 Syntrophomonadaceae bacterium | reverse complement strand
GGATACTACAGGCAGGTCAGCCGCAGCCTTCATGCCGGTACCTTCCAGTTCAAAGCCGTCCCGGCCGACCCATCCCAGGTTGATACCGTAGAAGAGGGTCGTCACATTTTCAAATCCGGCCATCCGGAGATAGGCCGTGGTATATCCGGCGTTCTGGCCGGTATAGCAGGCTACGAAGACCGGCTTGTTGCGGGGAATACGGTCCATGATCTCACCGACTTTGCCCCGGGTGCTGTGGACGGAACCGGGGATGTGACCGGCTGCAAAATCTTCCGCACTGCGGATGTCCAGGATAAACACGGCATTGGGGTTATCTTCCAGCAGGGCCTTCACATCAGCGGAAGGCGTCATGTTGTTGTTTCCGGAGGCCACATGGGCAAAATACGCTTTGGCCGCTTCCATCAGAACCTCGTCGGCATCCAGGGCATCTTCGCCGGGATCTGGATCGGGCTCGGGGTCCACCTGGCCCGGGGTTTCAGGTTCCGGGGCCGGTTCCTGGGTGGAACACCCGGCCGTCATAACCGCCACCAGCAGTACTGCCAAAAGAATCAGATACAATTTCTTCATCAATACT
This sequence comes from Syntrophomonadaceae bacterium, assembly GCA_003561835.1. GTDB lineage: Bacteria > Bacillota > Dethiobacteria > PWVN01 > PWVN01 > PWVN01. Next base: position 9,229 of record PWVN01000214.1, on the reverse strand, counting down.
ACCTCCTGTTTTCTAAAATTTGTCCAAACAACCGTGGAAATCTTCTCGAAAACCCATCTCAAGCCACCTGCCTGCTTAACCGACCCCTGCTCCTCCACCTCCCTTAGGCGCACCTCATATTCAAAATAATTTACACAAATACTAAGTCATAAGTATAATTTTGGGTATTAAGTTTATGCTCTCACTGATATTATAAACTAACTACACGTTTTCGTAAATACCCATATTTAAAGTTAGAAACGCATTTAATAAGAAAATTTGCACATATACTAATTAAATTGCTTAATTTGTTAGTATTCCAAATTTAATTATTTTGCTAATAATAAAAAAGGCCCCCTTAGGGGCGGGAGAATGTCTGGAGACAGGGCCCAAAGGGAAAGCTGCCGGGGCAGGCCTTCCCTGCCTCATTTATGGTACGGGTGTCCCTGCATAATGGAAAAAGCCCGGTACAGCTGCTCCAGGAGCAGCAAACGGAAAAGCTGGTGGGGAAAGGTGAGGGAGGAAAAGGACAGGGTCAGATCCGCTTCCCTAAGGAGGGAGGGATCCAAACCCAGGCTGCCGCCGATGAGAAAAGTCAGCCTGCTGCGGCCCCTGCCGGCCTGCTCCGCCAGGTAGCGGGAGAATTCCCGGGAGGAGAAGGTCTTGCCCTTCCGGTCCAGGGCAATGACATGGGACCCGGGGGCGATCCGGCCCCGGATGCTTTCCCCCTCCAGGCGCAGGACTTCCCGCACCCGGGACGGGGGAACCTTCAAGGAGGGGCCGCCTTCGTCCCTGACCTCGATAATGCCCACCCGGGCAAAGGGGGAAAGCCGCTTCCTGTATTCCTGAATGCCTTCCGTCAGGTAGCGCTCCCGGATCCTGCCCACGGCTATGATATCAACGCGGTACAACAGCCCGACCTCCTCCGAGCCCTGATTGTCCCCTTGCAAGATAGGTCAAAAGGGCAGGGGTTACATCGGTAATGGCCGCCATCTCCTGAAAATGCTCCGCTCCCGGTCCCCGCACCAGGGCCGGCACCGGGTTCAGGGTATGGCCCCGGGCCCGCATGTCCTCGATGTTGCCATGATCGCTGGTAAGGAGGAGAAGCGTATCGGGGGGCAGGAGCCGGACCAGGGCTCCCACAAACCCGTCCAGGCGGGTTAGGGCTTCCTGAATTTTTTTGGGATCCCCGGAGTGGGCTGCCAGGTCCGTCAGAAAATACTCAAAAAGGGTGAAATCCTGGGCTGCTGCCAGCCGGGCCAGCCTGCCAGCCGCCTCCCGGGGGGAGATGACCTTTAAGGGGTAGCCCTGCTCCCGCAGGTTTTCGTGGGTGATGTCGGCATAGAGGGCCTGGCCCTCTTCCGCATCCTCCAGGGTGTGAAAGGACAGGCCGGCATAGTAGGCGGCCGTGGTGGTGCAGGAGAAAAAGCTGGCTCCCCGGTCCAGGGCCTCGAAAAAGGGGGGGCGGAAGGCATTGGCAAAGTCCACCTGATGGCCCCGGTCCTTCAACCGCTTGAACAGGCCCTTCTCTTGCAGCAGTTCCCTGAGGGGCCTGTTGGGGAAACCCTTGAGGTGCCGCCCCAGGAGGGCCGCCCCGTTCTCTCCGGTGAGGAGGGCTGCCTGCCCCGTGGCACTCTGGGGAGGGCCCTTCACCCCCAGGGTGGCCTCCAGGGGCAGGAGCAGGGCACCCTCTTCCCGGAAGCCGGCCTGCTCCAGGGTTAAGGGGGCGCCGGACAGGCAGGACCGGAAACCCGGGGTGGGCACCGTCACCAGGGGGTTAAAGTCCCCCGCTTCCCCCAGCCCCAGGCCGTCCACAAAAACCATCAAAACTCTGGCCATGTCCTCCTCCTTCTGTACCGGGGACTCCATCTATTGCTGGGGCATCTCGCCCAGGGTAACGGACAGGTCCAGTTCCGAACCCTCCCGCAGGACTTTTACCCCCACCAGATCCCCGGGCCTGTGCTGAAAGAGGGCGCCGCGCAGGCTCTCGAAGTTCTCCACCGGGCTGTTGCCCACCTGGATGATGACATCCCCTTCCCGCAGGCCGCCCCGGGAAGCGGGGCTGCCCGGCACCACCCGGGCCACCAGGACGCCAAAAGCGACGGGGAGGCCCCATTCTTCCGCCATCTGGGGGGTCACCTCCTGGATTTCCACCCCCATCCAGGGTCGGATGACCCGGCCGTGATCGATGAGTTCGTCGATGATACCCTTGGCCATATTGCTGGGGATGGCAAAGCCCATCCCTTCAAAACCCACCATGCTGATTTTTGCCGCGTTGATCCCCACCACCTCTCCCTTGAGGTTCACCAGGGCGCCGCCGCTGTTGCCGCGATTGATGGCGGCATCCGTCTGGATAAAGGCGAAGCGGTACTCGGAGGCCTCGATAAAGCGCTCCGTGGCGCTGATGACCCCCAGTGTGACGGATTGTTGAAAGGCCAGTCCCAGGGGATTCCCGATGGCAATGGCCAGTTCTCCCACCTTAAGGGAGTCGGAATCGCCGAAGACGGCCGCCGTCAGCCCTTCCCGCTCCACTTTGAGGACAGCCAGGTCCGTGGCGGGATCGGCGCCCACGATCCGGGCCTGCTCCTCCGTCCCGTCGGGGAAGATGACCACCACTTCGGAGGCCCCGTCAATAACGTGGTAATTGGTGACAATCAGGCCGCCGCCCTGGATGATGACCCCGGAACCTGTCCCGACTTCCCGCAGCTCGCTGCTGCCCCGGTACCACTGGTACACCTGCTGCCGGTTGGACACCCCCACCACCGTGGGGGTTACGGCCTGGGCCGCCCGCACCACCGCCGTGTTCTGGTGCTCGGGCAGGATGAGTTCCCCGGGGGGTTCCGGCGGGTCGGGGACCTGGTCCTCCACGGGGTCCCTGGCGGGGGGAGGGGCGGGAAAGCCGGCGTAAAAAACGGCCGTCAAGGTCAAAACCGTCCCCAGGACAGCTCCCACAAGAACCAGGAACAGGCCTCCGCAGCCCCATCCCGGCCGGAAGGAGTCGTTGTGAAATGTCATCTCTCTCTCTCCCTTCTGCGTCTTCCATCCCTTATTATAAAGGAAACCTCAGGAGTTTTCCAGGTGGCAGATATCGTTAAAAAAAAGGAGTTCCGTCCGACCTCGTTTAAATTCCAGGGCTGATAGGGCAGCATTGGCGATGGGGAACCGGTAGGGGGGGGCCTCCTGCCCGGCGATGAGGAGGGTGAGGAAGGCATTGAGAAAGCGGCCGTGGCCCACCAGCAGGCAGCGGGCCTCCCGGGAAAAGCCGGCAAAGTAGTCCCGGCAAACTTTGAGACGCCGGGCAAAGCAGGCAATCTCCTCGGCGCCGGGGGGGGGCTGGTCCGGGTATCCCCGGTGATGTAACCGGCCCAGGCCGGGATACCGGGCCCGGACCTCCGGCAGGGTGAGGCCTTCCAGGACCCCGAAGGAGTACTCGCGAAAGAGGGGGTGAATATGCAGGGGTAAGGAAGGGGCCGCCAGTCGGGCTGTCTCCCGGGCCCGCCGCAGGTCGCTGGTGAAGGCGGACTGAAGGTTGAACCCTGCCAGCGGGGGCCTGAGGCTTTTTGCCTGGATGCAGCCCCGGGGGGTTAGGGGAAAATCCATGTGCCCCTGAAAACGTTTATCCCGGTTTCCCTCCGTCTCGCCGTGACGGGCCAGCAGCAGCAGCATCCCTGGCACAACCTCCTTTATGGCGTGGAATAGGAGAAAGCCCGGGCTCTTTGGGCCCGGACTTGCAGACGTTATGGGCTGTAGAGGCCTTCTCAGGCCCCCTTGCCGGGAACAGCGTAAATCTTCTGGCTGTCGGGGATGCGGAAAATATCGGCGCCCAGGCTCCGCAGCCGGTCTTCAAAACCGTCGTAACCCCGGTCGATGTGCTCCACACCGGATACCTCCGTTACCCCGTCGGCCACCAGGCCGGCTACCGCGCAGGCGGCCCCCGCCCGCAGGTCCGTGGCCTTGATGGGACAGGCCGTCAGGGGCAAGCCGCCCCGGATAATGGCACTGCGTCCTTCCACCTTTATGTCCGCCCCCATCCGCTTCAGCTCGCCCACATGGCGAAACCGGGCCTCGAAGATATTCTCCGTGATGATCCCCGTACCCCGGGTCTGGGTCAGGAGAACCGTCATCATGGACTGAAGGTCCGTGGGATAGCCGGGATATGGGAAGGTCTTGACATCCACGGATTTTAACGAATCCCCGTTGCACTCTACGGAGAGGTTGTCCTCCCCCACTTCCACCAGGACACCAACCTCCCGCAGCTTGGCAATGACCGGGTCCATGTGCTTGGGGATGACATTTTTAAGCAGGATCCTCCCCCCGGTAGCCGCCGCCGCCAGCATATAGGTCCCCGTTTCGATGCGGTCGGGGATGATGCTGTAGGAGGTCCCATGGAGGGATTTTACCCCGTCGATTTTGATCACATCCGTCCCTGCCCCCCGGACCTGGCCGCCCATGGCATTGAGGAAGCTGGCCAAGTCAACAATCTCCGGTTCCTTGGCGCAGTTTTCGATAACGGTCCGTCCCGGGGCCAGGGCGGCCGCCAGCATGATATTGATGGTGGCCCCGACGCTGACCACATCCAGGTACACTTTGTTCCCTGCCAGTTTGGCCCGCATTTCCACCACGCCGTGATTTTGCCGGATGTCGGCCCCCAGGCTGGAGAGGCCTTTGATGTGCTGGTCGATGGGACGGGGGCCCAAATCGCAGCCGCCGGGCACCGGTACCTTGCCCCGGCCGAAGCGGGCCAGCATGATCCCCATCAAGTAGTAGGAGGCCCGGAGTTTTTTCACCAGTTCGTAGGGAGGGGTTACGGGCTTGATGCCCGAGGGATCGATCTGAATGCTGTTGTCCCCCGTCCAGGCCACCCGGGCTCCCAGGGATTCTATAATTTTAATCTGCATTTTTATGTCTGCGATTCGGGGAATGTTCTCCAGGGTTATGGGGGAATCCGCCAGCACCGCGGCGGGTATGATAGGCAGGGCAGAATTTTTGGCGCCGTTGATGCAAATCTCTCCCCTGAGCCTGGCCGGCCCCCGGACGATGAGTTTTTCCAACGTGGATTAGTCCTCCTTTGTGGGTCGATATTATGTTTACTGCAAAAGGTACATTCGCTAAGGGGAACTAAATATCCTTTTATGTTAAGAAAATTTTACGGTTTGGGGCAAAATTTTTAACTGGTTTCCTCCTCGCCGCTGAAGGCATTGATATAAACCACCCAGCCGCTGGCGCCGGTGATCCGCCAGACGGGGACCACATCCCAGCGTTGGGCGTCATAATCCCGGCTGAAGTACCCCAAAGACAGCCCCGTAATCTCCTCCGGGGCGGCGGCGGGGCCCGCCAACTCCAGGAAGCGGCGGAGGGCCTGGGTGGCAGGCAGTACATAACGGCTTTCCCCGCTGTATTCCAGGGGCTCAAGCCAGTAGATTTCAAAACCCGCCACCTGGTCTCCCTGGAAATGGAGCTCCAGGAAGGAAGTGTAGAGGGAAAACCCTTCGTAGGCCTGAAAATAGAGGGCCCTCATCCTGTCTCCCGGCCCGGGGTAAAGGCCCCCGAAGTTGGCCCCGGGGAGCAGCAGCCCTTTTTCCTCCAGGAACTCTTCCCCCCGGCTCTGCAGTTCCTGGCCCTCGGGTTGGGAGTCCTCCGCCGGCCCTTCTCTGGTGTACAGGGCCCGGCCCTTTCCGGGAAATACCAGGGTCCCCTCCTGGCCGGTGTAGACAGTCTCCCCCTCCTGCTCCTGAACCGCAGGTTCTCCGCCGGCGAACAGGGCCTGCACCAGCTCTTCGTGGTCCAGGTCCCTGGCCTGCACCGAAAGCAGGCTCATGGTATAGCTCTGCCGGGGCAGAGGGACACTCAGGTGATAGTTGTATTCTTCCAGCTGGCCCAAAACTTCTTCCACTTCCCCGGAGGTTACCGTCAAGTAGGAAAGATAGTTTTCTGTACTGTACCACAGCTGGTACCCCAGGTAAAGGTTCAAGGCCAGGAAAGCCAAAATCAATGCGGTTTTTGCCCGGGTTAAATCCATTGGTCTTTCCCTCCTTAAAAGCGCAGCACGGCTGCCGGCAGGCCGCTGGCAGCGTTCATCACCACCAGGCCCAGGCCCTCCAGCTCCAGAAACCAGGCTGTAACCGCCTGTTTGTGTTCGGACAGGGGCTCCCGCAGGTAATACCCGGGGTAAAATCCCTGAATCCGCAGGGGACCCATCCCCACCCTTTCCTGGAGGGCATACTCTACCGCCTTCGCAAAAGCCTCCGGAGCGGAGATGAGGGGCAGCATGCCCTGGGGTTCGCCCTGGGGTTCGTTGGCAGGGAGCATCACATTGCGAAAATAAGACTGCACTCCCCGGCTGGAGACGGAGAGGGAAACCCCGCCCTCGGAAGAAATGAGGGGTCTGCCGCCGGCATAAGGAGTGAAGAGCAGCTGCTGCCGGCTCTCGGGTGGCTCGGGGCCCGGTGGTGTCCACAGGTAGAGACCGGCCGTCCAGCCCCCGTAGAGGGCGATGATCTCTCCTGCCATGGCCAGGGCCGGGCTCCCTGAAAGAAGCCCTTCCCTGGCGACGGCGGCAGTATACTCCACGGCCCCCGCCGGGTAGATGCGAACCCCCTTCTGCCCGTCGGTGTAGATGACGGCACCGTCCTTCTCGTCGATGCGGCGCACCAGGGACATATCGATAAAGAAGACCTTCAAAAGGCGGTCCACATCGAGGCGCTCCTGCTCCCACCGCTGGACCGGCAGGCCGACCTCCCCCTCGGGGAGGTAGACCTCCCGGGTGAAGACGGCCGCAGCCTCCGGAGGCAGATCCTCTTCATCGGCCAGCCGGTAGGTCGGCAGGCCTTCGGCCCTGTCAAAACGCAGCAGGAGATCCCTCCCGACCCCTGCCAGGGTCAAAGCATAGTAGTCCCCCCCAGGTGTTTTAAGCCAGGCTTCATCCCCCTCCAGGGAGAGGAAGAACTGGGCGATATCCACGGGAGGCTGCCCCGGGGCCTCCAGGGGGTAGGGGTAGGGGAAATCCAACCGGATACCCGCCGGTGGCAGGTGTTCCCCGACCTCTTCTTCCCCTTCCGCATCATTTTCATTCTCACCGGCGTCCGGTCCTGCCGCCTCCATCACTTCCAGAGGTTTCATCAAGATCAATGCGTCCAGGCAGTTTTTAAACAGATTTACCCCGACTTGGAAGAGCTCCTGTCCGGGGGTGAAAACGTGGTAAAGGCCTTCGCCCCGGTGAAACACCACCCGGTCCGGAGTGATCATTGCCTGGAGGGAGCGGGAACTGCTGAAATGGATGGGTTCCGAGGCCATGGGCTTGCTGAATTCATAAGGGGGGGAGCCGTACCACAGAGCGTAACTCAAGGTCAAGCTGGCCAGGACCAGCAAACCCAGGACCAGGCTTTTCAGCTTCTCCTTCACAAGGCCTCATCCCTTTCCGTTCCCGATTCCCGGGGCAGGGTAAAACCAACCGTGGTCCCCTGGCCCAGGGTGCTTTCCAACCAGATCCTGCCCCCGTGGGCCTCCACCAGCTGGCGGGCGATGGACAGGCCCAAACCGGTGCCGCCCAGCTTCCGGGAACGGGTCTTGTCCACCCGGTAGAACCGATCAAAAACCCGGGGCAGATCACCGGCAGGTATGCCGGGGCCGCTGTCTTCCACAGTGACCACAACCCCCTCCTCCCCATCCCAGGCGGCCAGGGTGATCTGACCGCCGGCGGGGGTAAACTTGTAGGCGTTTCCCAGAATGTTGATGAGGACCTGCTTCACCTTGTCCCGGTCAAAGACCAGGGGGGAAAGGGCCTGAACCCGGATGAGCAGAAGGGGCGCCGGGGGGGGGTTGCGAAAAACGAACTCCCTGGCCGTTTCCTGCAGCAACTCTCCCAGGTCTTCCTCCCGCAGTTCCCAGGGAAGCTGCCGGTAGTCCAGCCGGGACAATACCAGCAGGTCCTTGACCAGGCGTACCATCCGCTCCGTCTCCCCTTCCACCACCTTGAGGAAGTTCCTGCAAATACCCGGGTCTTCCATGGCTCCGTTCAGCAGCGTCTCCACGTAGCTCTTAACGGTGGTCAGGGGGGTCTTCAATTCATGGGAGACATTGGCCACGAATTCCTGCTGAATCCGGTTGAGTTCCTCCTCCCTGGTGACGTCCTGGAGGACGGCCAGGACCCCCCGCAGGTCCCCTTCCGGCGTCCGGAAGGGGGCCAGGTGTGCCTTGATGACCCGGCTGGGGGGGCCGGCCAGGGTGATTTCCCGGGTCTCCTGGGCATCGCTCTTCAACAGCCCCAAAAGCTGCTGCCGGGGAAAGATGCGCAGGAAGTCATCTCCCAGCATCTCCCGGGCAGCGGGATTCAAATGGATGATGGCCCCCTTTTCATTGACAGCCACCACCCCTTCCGTCATGTAGTTCAAGATGGACTCCACCTTGCTCTTCTCCGCTGACATTTCCCCCAGGGTTTCTTTCAGCTTCAGGGTCAGGTGGTTGAACATGTTCCCCAACCGGCCGATTTCATCCTCGGAACGAACCTCGATGAGCCGGTTGAAATCCCCCGCCGCCATCTGAGCGGCCCGGGAGGTTACTTCCTGGATGGGCCGGGTGATGGTCCGGGCCAGGATAAAGCCCAGAACCACCGTAATCAAGAGAGCAATGGCGGTCCCCGTCATGAAGATGAGCTGCACCTGGTTTATGGTGGCATCGATACCCTCCAGGGAACCGGTGAAATAGACCACTCCCACCACGTTATCACCGGATTTTACAGGCAGAGCCAGGTATTTCTGCCGGATCTCCGTGTCCGGAATCAGGCGGATGGCCTCCCCCCTGCTGCCCGCCAGGGCCCGGGATACCTCATCCTGGAGAACGCGGCGGCCCCGGACCAGGTCTTCCCCCCCGGAACTGGTGACGACCCGGCCATAGCCATCCAGGACAATGATATCCGTGCCGGACTGGGCGGAAAACTCCCGGATCAGGGCCGAGATATCTTCCTCCAGGGGCTCCCCCACCATGTACCGCTCCAAAAAGCTGGCCAACAGGTTGCCCTGGGCCTCCATATTGGTCATGTAGCTGTTGACAAAATAGCGTTCCAGGGACTGGATCAGATAGGCACCGAAAAACTGCATGGTCAGGAGGCTCAAGAGGAAGTAGACCAGGACAATCTTCCAGTGCATGCTCTTTACCATGATCAGGGCCTCCTCAGATAGTAGCCCAATCCTCTCCGGGTGCATATGTAGGCGGGGGAGGCGGGGTCATCCTCAATCTTTTCCCGGATCCGCCG
>PWVN01000145.1 GCA_003561835.1 Syntrophomonadaceae bacterium | reverse complement strand
GGGGGCCCACCAGGGTTACCCCCCGGCGCTGTTCTTCTTCTTCGCTTTTTTTGAGGGCCAGGAGAAATTCTTCCCGAATTATTTCCCGGGAAAACTCCCCCTCCCCCTTCGTGCTTTCCAGGGAGGAGGCATAGTGGAGCTTGAGGTCTTCCCCCCCGTCTGTTAATTTTCGGTGCTGCAGCCTGGCGAGAAGGGCCAGTTTTTTCACGTATTCCCTTCTTTTTTGCAGGACGAAGGCAGCCATCTCCGCCAGTTGCTGGTCCCAAACATCCACCGGCGGCATCTTCCTCCCCCGGGAGGAGAGGCCGGCATCCCGCAGCAACCGGTTCCGCTGGCGTAAAATCCGGGTATAGCGGGACAGGTGCTGTCCGTACAGGGGGTTTACCTGCAGGATTTCCCGGTCCAGAAACTGGCGGCGCACCTGGGGGTAGCCCTTGATCAGGTAGAGGTCTTCCGGGGTAAAGAGCACGGCATTGGCCTGGCCCACGGCAGCGGCCTGCCGCACCAACTGCCGGTCCAGGCGGATCTCCTTGCGGGATGCCGCCCCATCATAGCCGGCTTCCAGCAGCAGGGGGTTCCCCTTTTTTAAAAAACTCCCCTGCAGGTAAAAGGAAGCATGCCCCCACAGCACCAATTCGCTGTCCCCCTGGGCGCGGGGGGAAGAGAAGGCGGAAAGGTAGTATATGGCCTCCAACAGGTTTGTCTTCCCCTGGGCATTCCTGCCCAGAAGCAGGTTGATCCCGGGACCCGGTTCGAAAACCAGCGCCTCGTAATTCCGAAACGATTTCAGGACAAGCCTTCGTAATTCCACACAGACACCTCAGTCAGGTTTGACGGGCAGGGCCAGGTACAGAAAATCCAGATCCGTCAGGGGTTCCATGATGCAGGGGCCGGTATTCCCTTTAAAGCGCATGAGAATCTCCCCCCCGGGCATAACCCGCAGCACCTCGTGGAGAAAACGGATATTCATGATGAGGCTCACTTCTTCCCCCTCAAAGCCCAGCAGGGGAATCTTTTCCGTATTGCTGCCCAGGGTGGAAGTGGAGTTTAGAATCATCTGTTTCTCCTCCACCCTCAGGTTCACTGTGTGGATCTCCGTATCCGCCAGGAGAAACCCCCGGGTTAGGGCCATTTCCAGCAGGTTTTTGTTAACCTTTACCCGGGTAAAGGCGTCTTTGGGAATAACGCGGCTGACATTGGGGAATTTTTCCGCCAGCAGGCCGGTGGTAAGCACGGTACCCCGGAAGGAAAATAGGGCTAACCCCTTTTCCACCTGCAGGGTCACCAGGTCCTCTTCCTGTAGAATACGCACCAACTCCCGCAGGGATTTGGCCGGCACGATAAATTCCCGGTCTCCTGCCTCCATATCCCGAATTTTATCCTTGATGACGGACAGGCGGAAGGTATCCGAGGAGGTCAGGGTTAAAAGGTCTCCCTGTATATGGAAGTTGACCCCGGTGAAGGCGGGTTTGCTCTGATCGGGAGATACGGTAATTAGGGTCTTTTGCAGCATTTCCGTTAAAAGAAAACCGGGAAGCGTTACCGTTTCTCCTTCCCCCCCTTTGGGGAATTGGGGGAATTCTTCGGAGGGAAAACCCTGCAGGTTAAAGACGATGTCTTCCTTGGTGATGAGGGCCGCATCCCGCTCCACCCGCATATGGACAGGGCCGGGGGGCAGATTTTTGACGATTTCCACGAAACGCTCCGGCAGGATGATGCTGCCGTCGGCCAACCCCTGGACCTCGGTCAGGGTACGGATCCCCAACTCCAGGTCCGTAGCCGTCAGGGACAACTGGTTTCCCTGCAAATTCAGGAAGACACCCTTGAGAATATTCATGGGGGTCCGCAGGGGAATGGCTTTGTGAACGGTTTGCAGGGCTTTATGTACAGCTTCCTGTTCAAAAAAAAGTTCCATAATTTTTCCTCCACATGACATATTCTTTAACTAATAGGAATAAATATATAAATTCAGTAGAAGTAGTAGTAGGCTTGTGTACGGCGGGGATAATGGCCAATAAAGCCCGTGGCACGGGGCTTCGAACCCTGGAAAACCTGTTGATAAAACCCTTCGGGATATAAACACAATCCTCAGGCTCCCGCAATGTCCCCAAAAAAAACCGGTAAACTCCCAGTTTACCCCCAACTTGTCCACCGCATCACTTCTTCTGGATCATCTTTTGGATGTTTTCCACTGCCTTTTTTAGATTGTAGTCTGTTTCTATATCCCGCTGGATTTTCTTGCACCCGTGGAGGATGGTGGTGTGGTCTTTGCCGCCGAACTGCTCCCCGATGTAGGGGAGGGATTCGTCCGTCAACTGCCGGCACAGGTACATGGCGATCTGCCGGGGAAAGGAAAAGCTCTTGGTCCGCTTTTTCCCGGTAATATCCGCCGGGGAGATGTTGAAATAGTCGGCCGTCACCTGCTGGATCAACTTGACGGTAATCATGCGGTCCTTTTCCTTGCTGTGGATAATATCTTTCAAAGCCTCCCTGGCCAGGTCCGCGGTGAAGGCCTTTTCCGACAGGGATGCATAGGCGATAACCCGGATAAAGGCCCCTTCCAGTTCCCGGATGTTGGAATTGACCTGGTCCGCCACGAACAGGAGAACTTCATTGGGAATATCCAGGTTGTCGTTGTGGGCTTTTTTCCGCAGGATGGCCACCCGGGTCTCGTAATCGGGGGGTTGTATGTCGGTGATCAGGCCCCATTCAAAGCGGGAGCGCAGCCGCTCCTCCAGGGTGGGTATGTCCTTGGGAGGGCGGTCGCTGGAGATGATCACCTGCCTGTTGCTCTCGTGGAGGGAGTTGAAGGTATGGAAGAATTCTTCCTGGGTCTGCTCCTTGCCGGCCAGGAACTGGATGTCGTCGATCAACAGGATGTCCACACTCCTGTATTTGTTGCGGAATTCCACGGTGCGGTTGTCCCGGATGGAGTTGATGAATTCATTGGTAAAGGTTTCCGTTGAGGAATAGAAGACGTTGGTGTTGTAGGAGTTCTCCAGGCAGAAATGGCCGATGGCGTGCATCAGGTGGGTTTTGCCCAACCCCACACCGCCATAAATGAAAAGGGGATTGTAGGCTTTGGCCGGCGCTTCCGCCACCGCCAGGGAGGCGGCATGAGCGAAGCGGTTGCTGTCCCCGATGACAAAACTCTCAAAGGTATACTTGGGGTTCAGCCAGGCGGCCGCCCGCTTCCCGGGAGATGCTTGTCCTGCTCTGGAATTACGATCTGCCGCAGGAGGCAGGTCCAGAACGTCTTCTTCGGGAAGGGACTGGGGCGACAGAAGAAATTGAATCTCGTATTCCCGGTCGAGGATTTTGACCACTGCTTCCTTGAGGTGGCCGGTATAGCGGGTCTCCACCCAATTTTTTGTAAATTCGTTGGGTACGCTGAGGTAGAGGGTTTCATCTTTTAAGGTAACGGGCTTGATGATCTTGACCCAGGTTTCGAAACTGGGCCGGTTCAACCGCCCTTCCATCTCCAGCAGTATTCCTTCCCACATTTCCCGCAAAGATTCCTCCAACTCGATTCCTCCCGTATTCACACATTATTACCCTTGCCTGTGGATAAGGTCAAGGTTTTAAAATGAGGCAGAAAATCAAAAAAATTAAAGTAAAAGAGGGCTATTTCCTGGAAGGCGCAAAAACTTATGAACAGGGTTATACACAATCTGTGGATAAGTTTCAGGAAGAGGGATATATTTTCCTCCATCTTAACAAATTATCCACAAGTCCGCAAGACAAACAACTGTTTTCCCTGCCATCAGCAAAAGGGCCGCGACCCTTGACATTAAAAGACCCGGTACGTTATAATCGTGGGTAGTGCCCATAAAAACCTGGCTTTTTTTTCTCTGGAGCCCGGGAGGTGTAGGGACATGAAGAGGACGTTTCAACCCAATAACCGGAAACGGAAGAAGAACCACGGGTTCCGCGCCCGTATGGCCACCAAAGCCGGCCAGCAGGTATTGAAGAGAAGAAGATTGAAGAGAAGGAAAAATCTTTCCGCATAGGAAGGCTGTTTTTTTTGCGTTTACGCGGCAAACTCCTGAAAAAGAACCGAGAATTTCTGCAGGTCTACCGCCGCGGCCGGAAGGTGGCCGGCCGGTATAGCGTGTTATATTTTATGCCTCAGGAGGACAATACTACTAAAGTGGGTATTTCTGTAAGCAAAAAGGTGGGGAACAGCGTGGTCCGCCACCGCCTCAAGAGGTTGTACAAAGAGGTTTTTCGCCTCAATTACGGAAGAATCAGGCCGGGCTTTACGCTGGTGCTGGTCCTGCGCCGACAAGCCCTTTCCCTGGATTTCGGGTCATGCCAGGAAGACTTCCTTGCTATGCTCAAAAGGGCCGGAATTATTCTAAAGGAAGAGCGGGGATGAGGATGATTTTTTTGTTGAAGATATACCGCAGTTTTCTCTCGCCCCTGAAGCCGGGAACCTGCCGCTTCTATCCCACCTGTTCCACCTATGCCCTGGGGGCCCTAACGAAATACGGGACCCTCAAAGGGACCTGGCTGTCTTTGAAAAGGTTATCAAAATGCCACCCCTTCCACCCGGGAGGCTATGACCCGGTGGAATAGGGTGAGTGAAGGAGGATTCCATGTTTCAGGCAATTATTGAGGTCCTTATCAGCATCATGGCCTATTTTTACTCGTGGACGGGCAATTACGGGCTGTCCCTGATTCTGCTCACCCTGTTAATCAAACTGGTGACCTGGCCCCTGACCCAGAAGCAGCTGGAGTCGACGAAGAAGATGCAGGCCCTGGAGCCGGAACGCAAGAAACTGCAGGAACGCTACAAGAATGATAAGGAGAAAATGAACCAGGCTCTCATGGAGCTCTGGAAGGAGAACAAGGTGAACCCGGCGGCCGGATGTGTGCCCCTGTTGATCCAGTTTCCCGTCCTCATCGCCATGTTTCAGATGCTGCGGGCACCGGAACGGATCGCAGCGGCCATCCCGGACTTTTCCCCCCTGTTCCTGGGCATCGACATGACCCTGGACGTCTCGCAACTCCCCCTGGCCATCGCCGCCACCGCCGTCATCCTCACCGGCGGCAGCACCTTTTTGCAGCAGTACCTGACCATGAGCGGAGGCGACAAGAACACCAAGATGATGCTCTATATCATGCCCTTGATGCTGGCCTATTTCAGCTATACCTTTCCCGCCGGGCTGGTGTTGTACTGGGCCCTGAACAGCATTCTCTCTGTCGCCCACCACTTCATCATCCCGCCGGCACAGAAGGGAGCGTTGGAGAAGAAATAATGGAAACCATCACGGTTGTTGGTAAAAATGTGACGGAAGCGGCGGATAAAGCCCTGGAGGAGTTGGGCATCAAAAAGGACAACGCCCATATCGAGGTTTTGAACGAGCCCAGCCAGGGGTTTCTGGGCCTTTTGGGATCCAAACAGGCGGAAGTGAGAGTCACTGTCAAGAAGCAACCCCTGGATTTCATGCAGGACTTTCTCGTGGACTTGCTGAAGATGATGGGCCTTAAGGGAGAAGTGGATGCCTATGTCAAGGAAGACAGCATCCTCTGCCTGGATATCATGGGTCCGGACATGGGGGTTTTGATCGGCAAACGGGGGCAGACCCTCAGCTCCCTCCAGTACATCTTGAATATCGTCCTCCACCGGGAATTTCAGAAGATGGAGGGGCGCCTCCTGGTGGACGTGGAGGGGTACCGCTCGCGGCGGGAAAATACCCTGCAGCGCCTGGCCGCCAACCTGGCGGAAAAGGTGGTGGCCACCCGGAAGGCGGTGGTCCTGGAACCCATGAGCCCCCAGGACCGGAGGATCATTCACACCACCCTTCAGGAGAACCCCGCTGTCACCACCTACAGCGAGGGGGAAGAATCCAACCGGAAAGTGGTCATAACCCTCAAGTAACCAAGGCCGCAGGGAACCTGCGGTTTTTTTGACCCTGCTGTCGGGGAGGTCGTTTCCATGTTCCTGGAAGATACCATAGCCGCCATAGCCACCCCCCCGGGAGAGGGGGGGATCGGCATTGTGCGGTTGAGCGGCCCCGAAGCGGTGCAGATTGCCGAAAAGATCTTTAAACCCCGCAAGGCCACCTTTCCCCTGAAATCCCACCGCCTCCATCTGGGTTGGGTGCAGGGCCCCCAAGAGGGTGAAATCATCGATGAAGTCCTCCTCACGGTGATGCGGGCACCCCGCACCTTTACCCGGGAAGACGTGGTGGAAATCAACTGCCATGGCGGGATTGTGCCCCTGCGCCGGGTCCTGGAGGCCACTATTTCCCTGGGGGCCCGGCTGGCCGAGCCCGGCGAGTTTACCCGCCGGGCTTTCCTTAAGGGACGCCTGGACCTGGCCCAGGCCGAGGGACTGCTACAGGTTATCCGGGCCAAGACGGGGGAGGGCCTGCAGGCCGCCCTGGGGCAGCTGGAGGGGACCCTGTCCCGCCGGGTCCGGGAGATCCGCCAGGAAATTCTCCTCCTCCTGGCCCGGCTGGAAGCGGCCATCGATTTCCCGGAAGAAGAGGATGTGGACGAGGTTACGGGCCGGCAGGTCAAGGCCCAGGGGGCCGGGATCCTGGAAAAGGTCAGGGCCCTGGCCGAGGGGGCCCGCCGGGGTAAAATCTACCGGGACGGCGTGGAGACGGTGATCATCGGCCGCCCCAATGTGGGCAAATCCTCCCTCTTGAATGCCCTCCTCCGGGAAGAACGAGCCATTGTCACCGAGGTGGCGGGGACCACCCGGGATCAACTGGAAGAATATGTTAATCTAGCCGGGATCCCTTTAAAAATCGTGGATACGGCAGGAATCCGCAAGACCCGGAACCGAGTGGAGATTATCGGCGTGGAACGGGCCCGGAACCTGGCCCAGCGGGGCGATCTGGTCATCTTCATCCTGAATGCCGCCGAGGGGATCGCCCGGGAAGACCGGGAGATTGCCTCAATCCTGCAGGGGAAGCAGGTGGTGGTCCTGCTCAACAAAATAGACCTGGGGGAGAACATACCCGAGGCGGAGGTCCGCCGGCTCCTTCCCGGGGCAGAGGCTCCCATCATCCGGGCCTCCCTCATCAACCAGCAGGGTTTGGAGGAACTGGAATTGGCCATCAGCCAACTGGTCTTTCAGGGGCAGGTAGAGGGAAGCCGGGCGGACTTTCTGGCGTCCCTGCGCCAGATCCAGGCCCTGGAGAGGGCCTCGGCTTCTCTCCTGGACATGCTGGCCGGCCCCCTGGAGGACCCGGACCTTTTGTCCATCGATTTAAAGGCCGCTTATGCCGCTCTGGGGGAGATTACGGGAGAAACGGTGGAGGATGACCTCCTGGATAAAATCTTTGCGGAATTCTGTATTGGAAAGTAGGGGATGGGGATGGGATCCTATGATGTGATCGTCATCGGCGGCGGGCATGCGGGCTGTGAAGGCGCCCTGGCCGCCGCCCGCATGGGCTGCCGGACCCTCATGGTCACCCTGAGTCTGGAAACCATCGCCCTCATGCCCTGTAACCCGGCTGTGGGCGGGCCGGCCAAGGGACACCTGGTCCGGGAAGTGGATGCTCTGGGTGGGGAGATGGCACGCAATATCGATGCCACCTGCCTGCAGGTCCGGATGTTGAATACGACCAAAGGGCCCGCCGTCCATGCCCTGCGGGCCCAGGCGGACAAGAGGCGCTACGAGGAGCGGATGCGCCGGGTCCTGGAGGACACCCGAAACCTGGACCTCCGCCAGGGGGTGGTGGAGTCCCTGCTGACGGAGGGCGGCCGGGTTACCGGGGTCCTGCTGGCCACGGGGACCGTCTTTGCAGCCCCGGCGGTGGTCCTGACGACGGGGACCTACCTGCGGGGGAAAATCATCCTGGGGGACCTTCAGTATGACGGGGCCCCCGGCGGGCAGGTGGCCCCCCAGGGCCTTTCCCGCAGTCTGAAAGACCTGGGACTTGACCTCATGCGTTTCAAAACGGGGACCCCGGCCCGGGTGGACGGGCGGACCCTGGACTTTTCCCGGATGATGGAACAACCCGGAGACGGGGAACCCCTGTCCTTTTCCTTCCGCAACATGCCGGCCAGGGAACTACCGGATCAGATGTCCTGCTGGTTGACCCATACAAACGAAAGGACCCACCGGGTCATCCAGGAGAATCTGCACCGGTCCCCCCTGTTTACCGGTCAAATAGAGGGGACCGGCCCCCGGTACTGCCCCTCCATCGAGGACAAAGTGGTGCGCTTTGCCGACAAAGCCGGGCACCAGGTCTTCCTGGAACCCGAAGGGCGCCATACATTGGAATACTATGTCCAGGGCATGTCCACCAGCTTGCCCGAGGATGTGCAGCTGGCCATGCTGCAGACGGTGGAGGGCATGGAGAAGGTGCGCATCATCCGGCCCGGCTATGCCATCGAATACGACTGCATCGAGCCCACCCAGCTGGACAGGACCCTGGAAGTCCGGGGCCTTCCCGGCCTCTTTACCGCCGGCCAGGTCAACGGCACATCGGGGTATGAGGAGGCTGCCGCCCAGGGGATCCTGGCGGGCATCAACGCGGCCCAAAAGGCCCGGGGCCGGGATATGCTGGTGCTGGACCGTTCCCAGGCCTACCTGGGGGTTCTGGTGGATGACCTGGTGACCAAGGGTACCTCCGAGCCTTACCGGATGCTGACCTCCAGGGCGGAATACCGGCTTCTCCTGCGACAGGACAACGCAGACCTGCGCCTGACCCCCTCCGGATACCGGGTGGGCCTGGTGGAGGAGAAACAGTACCAGGCCTTTTTACGGAAGCGGGACCAGGTGGAAGGGGAAATCCGCCGCCTTGGGCAGGTAAGGGTCAATCCCACCCCTGAGGTCCAGGAGGTCTTGACCCGCCTGGGCCTGGGGGAACTCTCGGGCCCTGTCACCCTGGAGCGCCTCTTGAAGCGGCCGGAAATGGACTATGCCGCCCTGAAGAAGCTGTCCGGGGACATTCCGCCCCTGGATCGGGAGGTGGAACGGCAGGTGGAAATCCAGGTCAAATATGCCGGGTACATCGACAAGCAGAAGGCCCAGGTGGAAAAATTCCTGCGCATGGAGAAGCGCAGCATCCCCGAAGATATCGATTACGAAGGAGTGCCCGGCCTCCGGAAGGAAGCCAGGGAAAAGCTTAAGAAGCACAGGCCCCGCTCTCTGGGACAGGCCGGCAGAATTTCCGGCGTCTCACCGGCGGACCTGTCCATCCTCCTCCTGTACCTGGAGCAGAGGTCCCGGGCCGGTAGGGGCAGCGGGCCGTGAGCCGGGCAGCACTGCTGCAGGGGGCCCAAGACCTGGGATTGGAACTGAGCCCGGAACAGGTCGGCCTTTTTTTGCTGTACCGGGACCTGCTGATGGAGGGGGGGCAGCGGGCCAATTTGACGGCGATCCGGGGAGAGGACATCATCCCCCTGCACTTTTTGGATTCCTTGACGGGGGTTCCCTTTCTGCCCTCAACCCCGGGAGCCCTCCTGCTGGATGTGGGGAGCGGCGCCGGATTTCCCGGGCTGCCCCTGAAAATATACCGGCCGGATGTGCATCTCCATATCCTGGATTCTTCGGAGAAGAGACTGAATTTTTTGGCTGGCCTGGTGAAAGAGCTGGGGCTTTGCGGTGTGGAACTCTTCCACGGCCGGGCCGAAGACTACGGCCGGCGGGAAGGGTTCCGGGGGGCGTATCCCTGGGTTGCCGCCCGGGCCCTGGCGCCCATGGCCGTCCTTCTGGAGCTGTGCCTGCCCTTCTGCTGCCGGGGGGGGCTTTTCTGCGCCTACAAGGGGCCGGAAATTTCCCGGGAAATGAAAGAGGGCGCCCGGGCCCTGGACCTCCTGGGCGGGAGGCTCCTCCGGGACCTTTCCCTGACCCTTCCCGGGACGGGGGCCCGGCGGCGGCT
>PWVN01000058.1 GCA_003561835.1 Syntrophomonadaceae bacterium | reverse complement strand
ACCGCACCGAAGAACGCCTGAGCGACCTCAGCCAAAAGCTCGCCACCCTGGAAGAGTGCCGGGCGAACCTGCCGCCCGCGCTGCTCCGGGTCCACGGCAGGAATCTTGGGGAAATGATCGACTTTTTCTATGTGAAGCTCAAGCATGGAGAGGACAAGTTATAACCTCCGGGAGGAAGCTTTGGCTGCCCTTAAAAAAAATGGTTTACAAGTTAACCACTTTCCTGTATCCTATAGTTAACACGTTAACTATAGGAGTTTTTTTATGCCGGATATTAAGGACATATGGTTGTATGCCAACAACATCATCCGCTCCTCCCGTCAGATGGTCAACGACGGCCTGAGGCCCATGGGCCTCAGCAGCGCTGAAGGCAACATCTTGCTGCACCTCTTCACCGGGGATGCGAAGATTCGGCAGGAGGACCTTTCCCTGCAGCTGGATATCAGCAAACCCGCCGTCTCCCGGGCCCTGGATTCCCTGGAAAACAAGGGGTATGTGCTGAGGGAGAAGGACCCTGTCGACCGGCGGGTGAGCCGGGTTATCCTCACGCAAAAGGCCCGGAGGATTGAATCCCGGCTGGAAGATGTCTATAACCGGGTTTTTTCCGTGGCGGCCAGGGGGGTTTCGGAAGAAGAAATCCAGGAATTTATCAAACTCTTTGGACGGGTATCTGAAAGCTTTACAGGGGCCCGGCCCAAAAAGGGAGCCGGAGGAGATAGGGTTGACGGGTAATGATATTATGGGAGCGGGGATTCTGCTGGGGTATTACCTGCTGTTTTGTTTTCTGTTGCCTACCCTGCTGAAGACCTGGGTGCCGGTACCCAGGGAATGGGTCCGCAAAATCCAGCATGTGGCCTACAGCCTGTCCATATTCCTCCTCTTAAGGCTCTTCAGCACCTGGTACTCGGCGGTGGCCTCGGCGCTGCTCCTGGTCCTGGTGGGTTACCCGGTCCTTTTGGTCATTGAGAAATCCACCTGGTACAGGAAGTACCTGATGGACCGCTCCCCCCGGGGAGGGGAGCTGAGGAAACAACTCCTCTACGTGCAGCTGTCCTTTGCCCTCCTCATCTTTATCTACTGGGGGCTGCTGGGCTTCAAGTGGCACTACGTCGTGGCCGTGGCCGTCATGGCCTGGGGCTTTGGCGACGCAGCGGCTGCCCTGGTGGGAAAGGCCTTCGGCCGGCGCCGGGTTTCACATAAGTTCATCGAGGGCTCCAAGACCTACGAAGGCACCGGGGCTATGGTCCTGGCGGCAGCCCTGGCCGTCTTTTTCACCCTCCTCTTCTATGCCGGGAAACCCTGGTACGTGAGCTTACCGGTTTCCCTTCTGGTGGCTCCGGCCTGCGGGATTATCGAGCTCTTCTCCCGCAAGGGCCTGGATACCTTGACGGTGCCCTTTTCGGCAGCGGCTTTGATCTTCCCCCTGGTCTACTTCTTTTCCTGGTTGGGGTGGTAACGTGAGCCCCTTATCCCGGGAGCAGGCAGCCAGACGGGAGAAAACCTTGCTGGCCGCCCTCCTTTTGAGCATGTGGGCCCCTTTGACCACGGGGATTGCCGTTGTCTTGAGCCGCTCCACCACCCAGGTGGCGGATTTTATCCGGCGGAGCATCGAGCTGGTGGCCCTTTTTGTTTCCTGGTGGGTATTTCGTCACGTGGAAAGAAAAGAAGGACTGAACCCGGAGGAGAAAGCCAGGCTGGAGAGAATTGCCGGCCTGTGTGTTTCCGGGGCCCTGATCTGCTCGAGCCTGGTGATGCTGGTCCTGGTCTTCTCCAGGTTATCCGGATTTCAACCGGGGGGTAATGTCTACCCGGGGCTGGCCATTGCCACTTTGGGCCTGGCGGTTAACCTCTGGTTCTGGAGGCGCTACGCAGCCCTGAACCGGGAGCAGCACAATCCCATCATTGCTTCCCAACGACAGCTGTACCTGGCCAAGGCCATGGTGGACCTCTGCGTCATTGCCGCCCTGGCTGCCGTGGCCGTAAACCCGACCCACCCGGCCACCCGCTATATCGACCTCCTAGGATCCGTGGCGGTTTCCGCGTATCTCTTCTGGAGCGGGATAAACACGGGAAAGACGGCCTTGAGAAGCGCTTTAACCGGTGATGAATTGCCATCTGACGCGTAAAAAACTTCCTCAAGCAGGAAGCTTACCTATAACATTTCCTTTCTGCCCATTTCTTAAGTTTCCTTCGCTGTCTAAAAAGGAAAGGTGCCCCGCCTGCTAAAATCTATTCCACCGTCACGCTCTTGGCCAGGTTCCGGGGTTTGTCGACGTCGCACCCCCGCTTGACCGCCGCATGGTAGGCCAGGAGCTGCAGGGGGACCACCGACAGCACGGGGGCGAGAAGGCCTGCACATCTGGGCAGCAGGAAGACCCCGTCCACCTCCTCCAGGATATCCTTTTGATCTGCAAAGACCACCTCCGTTACCCGGGCCTCCCGGGCCTTTACCTCCTTGATGTTGCTCTCCGTCTTTTCGAAAATCTCCTCCTGGGTGGCCAGGGCGATGACGGGAATACCCTCGGTGATGAGGGCCAGGGTCCCGTGCTTCATCTCTCCTGCGGCGTAGGCTTCGGCGTGGATGTAGGAGATCTCCTTGAGCTTCAGGGCCCCCTCCATGGCCATAGCATGGTCCAAGCCCCGCCCGATGAAAAAGGTGCTGGGCCAGCGGGCCACCTCCCCCGCCAGGGCTTCCACCTCCTTCTCCCTTTCCCCTTCCAGGAGGCTCTCCACCTGGGAGGGAAGGGCCAGGAGCCCTGCGGCCAGGGCCTTCCGCTCCCCTGCCGCCAGGGTGCCCCGCACCTTGGCCAGGTGCAGGGTGAAGAGGTACAGGACCGCCAGCTGGGTGATATAGGCTTTTGTGGAGGCCACGGCGATCTCCGGGCCAGCCCAGGTAAAGATGACGTTGTCGGCCTCCCGGGCCACGGAACTACCCACCACATTGGTGATGGCCACCACCCGGCAGCCGGATCTGCGGGCCAGGCGCAGGGCTGCCAGGGTGTCCGCCGTTTCCCCCGACTGGCTGATGACCAGCACCAGGGTCTTCTCCGTCAGGAGGGGGTCCCGGTAGCGGAATTCCGAGGCCAGGTCCACCTCCACCGGCAGGCCCACCAGCTTTTCCAGGATGATTTTCCCCACCTGGCCGGCATGGGCGGCGGTGCCGCAGGCGACGATGAAGATCTTCTCCATGTCCGCTAAATCCCTCTCGCAGTCCTCCAGTTCCGGCAGCAGGACATCCCCCGTATCCGGGGCGACCCGCCCCCGGAGGGTATCCCTAAGGGCCCGGGGCTGCTCGTGGATCTCCTTCAACATGAAATGGGGGTAGCCCCCCTTCTCCGCCGCCTGGACGTCCCAGTCCACCTGGACGATTTTCTTCTCCCTTTGGCTGCCGGCCGCATCATAAACCTGGATGCTTTCGGCGGTGATGACCCCCATCTCCCCGTCTTCCAGGATCAGGGCTTGACGGGTATGGTTCAGGATGGCGGGCAGGTCGGAGGCGATGAAGTTCTCCCCCTCTCCGCAGCCGATGACCAGGGGGCTGTCCTTGCGGGCGCAGTAGAGGGTGTCGGGATGGTGGGAGGAGAGGAAAACCAGGGCGTAGGAGCCCTTAACCTCCGCCAGGGTCCGGCGGAGGGCCATCACCAGATCCCCCTGGTAATGGTGCTCCAGGAGGTGGGCCAGGACCTCGGTATCTGTCTGCGAGTGGAACTCGTGGCCCAAACCCTGAAGCCTGCCCTTCAGCTCCCGGTAGTTCTCGATGATGCCGTTGTGGACCACCAGGAAATCCGGGGAACAGGCAGCCTGGGGATGGGAATTCTCGTCAGAGGGGCGGCCGTGGGTAGCCCAACGGGTATGGCCGATGCCGATGGTGCCCGGCAGGATGCCCCCCACCTTCTCCTCCAGGTCCGCCAGGCGCCCCTCTGTCTTTGCCAGGTGCACTCTTCCCTCCGACAGGGTGGCCGCCCCGGCAGAGTCATAACCCCTGTATTCCAGCTTCTTCAACCCTTCAATCAGGATGGGGTACGCGGTTTTTTTGCCCGCATAGCCGACGATACCGCACATAATTTATCCTCCAGTTTCGTTTAGTGGCATGCAAAATAGCCCACCCGGACCCCTTTGTACCGGCAATCGCTCGCCGGTTTTATGGGTGAAAATTTCTAGGTACCATCGGTTTCAGCGGGCTGAATGGGGATGGTCACCATCACCATCTCCACCTCGGTGTCAACCCCCTGGGGCAGAACAAGTTTCACCTCCAGGGTCACATCCTCCGTAGCCCCGGCAATATCCACGGGCTCCGTTTCCAGCCGGAGGATGTCCGCCAGAACCTCCAAAAACCCGAAGATGCGAACCTTGAGGGGGGAGATGGTCAGGTCCCCAACCGTGTAGCCCTCCTCCGGCTCTCCCGTCAGGGGCACATGAACCCCCACTTCCTTGTCGGGTTTGTGGACGGGAATGATGATATCGACGGTGTCCGGCCTCACCGAAACCTCGGTTACCGACCGGTTGTAGAAGTTATGGATCAGGAGGGGCGCCGTGACCTGAATATCGTCGGAGAACCCTTCCGTATCCACCACGGCAAAGATTCTCGTCACTTCCTGGACCTTCTGACGGGGCCCCTGGACAAAAACCTGGTGGGGGCTGATCTCCGGCGGCCCGGCGATATAGCCTTCCTCCAGTTCTCCCGTCATCTCCACCTCCACCTCCATCTGGAGGGTGATGACTTCATCCAGTTCCAGTTCCACCTCAGCCGGGTTGATGCTGGTGATCCGGGTACCCCGGGGAGAGGTCCCGGTTACCTGCACTGTATGGGCCCCGGCCTCCCGGCCCTGCAGGTCCACATAGATGACCAGGTCCTGGGGCGTGATCTCGTCCAGGATCCTGCTGTCCCCCCGGATGACCACATCCACATTAACCGGGCGGCGGGTCATGATCAGGTCTTCATCCAGGTTCTGCCAGGTAACGGGGATATTGGAAAAGGTGTGGCTCAGCTGGGCGGCCTGCTGGTTGCGGGTATCGCTGTTTACGAAGAACCAGAGAAGCAGGGCCAGGAGAAAGGCCAGCACTTTCATGAAGGTATTGTTTGCAAATATTTTTTCTACCATCAGGAAGACCTCCACTGCCAGAACTGTTGGAAGGGATTGGTTTCCGGCTCGAATAATTCCAGGAGCATCTGCTTGAGGGTTTTCTCATCCAGGTAGCGGGTCAACTTGCCCTCCACCGCCAGGGAAACCACACCCGTCTCTTCGGAGACGATGATGGCCACGGCGTCGGAGTGCTCCGTGAGGCCCAGGGCGGCCCGGTGCCGGGTGCCCAGCTCCTTGCTCAGGTTGGGGTTTTCCGTCAGGGGCAGGTAGCAGCCCGCTGCCACCACCTGGCTGCCCTGGAGGATGACGGCGCCGTCGTGGAGGGGGCTGTGGGGGATGAAGATATTGATAAGGAGCTCGGCGGAGACTTTCCCGTTGATGGCAATCCCCGTCTGGATGTATTCCTTGAGGCCCGTCTGCCGCTCCAGGACCAGGAGCATGCCGATCCGCTTCTTGACGAAGACGTTGACGGCCTTCAGGACTTCTCCCTGCATGGTTTCAAAGTCCTTGGCATCGCCGTAGATATACCCGGAGCGGGCAAAAAAACGACCCCGGCCCAGCTGTTCCAGGCCGCGGCGCAGTTCCTGCTGGAAGACCACGGGGATAGCCACCAGAGCCACCGTCATCAGCTGGGTGATGAGCCAGTTGATGGTGTTGAAGCCCAGGGCCCGGCTGACCAGGGAGGCCAGCAGGATGAAGGCCACCCCCTTGATGAGCTGTTCCGCCCTGCTGCCCCGGATCACCACGATGAGCTTGTAGGCGATGAAGGTGACCACAGCAATATCTATGATATCCCGCCAGCTAAAGCGGGCCAGTACGCTGTACAGCCGCTCCAGAACCACTGCTCCCAAAAGGAATTTCCCCCTCTCTTTCGATATCCCTTTTGCCTATCTATTAATTTTTAGTTCGCTGTATGCACGCAAAATACCTGCCAGTTTATCTGACCAATCCTGGAAAATTTCCGGAAATTTTCGGTATTTTTCTTTAGTCTGGGGCAACCTGCCGGTACGTTGCGGTTTATCCGGGTGGTCAGGCGGCAAAAAAGGCCCCGCGGGCCGGCTATCTGCCTTTGAAATAGTCCCGGGTCAGCTTCATGACCACCCCGGAGAGGCCCAGGAGGCCGAAGAGGTTGGGAATGGCCATGAAGGAGTTCAGGGTATCGGCCACGGCCCAGACCTGCCTGAGCCCCCCCACCGCTCCCACCACGATCAGGGGAAGCCAGAGAAGCCGGTAGAAGAGGGCGCTTCGTTCCCCGAAGAGATACTCGAAGCACTTCTCGCCGTAAAAGGACCAGGTGATCAAGGTGGTGAAGGCGAAAAAGATGAGGCCGATGGCCACGATGAAGCCCCCGGGGCCCGGAAGCCCCTGGTTAAAGGCCTGGGTGGTCATGGCCGCCCCCTCCAGCCCCGGCACCTGCCACACCCCCGTGGTGATGATGACCAGGGCGGTGATGGTGCAGACCACGTGGGTGTCGATGAAGACCTCCATGACCCCCCATATGCCCTGCCGGGCGGGATGGTCCGTCCGGGCGGAGGCGTGGGCGATGGAAGCGCTCCCCAGGCCTGCCTCGTTGGTGAAGATACCCCGGGCGATGCCGAAGCGGACGGCAGCGGTAACGGCGGCCCCGGCGAAACCGCCGGCAGCGGCGGTGCCGGTGAAGGCCCCCTGGAAGATGGCCCCGAAGGCAGCGGGCACCTGGCCCAGGCGGCCGGCGATGATGGCCAGGGCCCCGGCCACGTAGAAGGCGGCCATGACGGGGACCAGTTTTTCCGTGAAGGAGCCGATCCGCCTGATCCCCCCGATGATGACGGCCCCCACCAGGAAGGCCAGGACAAAGCCGGTGAGCAGGCGCGGGACCCCCGCCGTGGTGAAGACGGCATCGGCCACGGAGTTGGCTTGAACCAGGTTCCCGATGCCGAAGGAGGCCAGGAAACCGAAGAGGGCAAAAGCTCCGGCCATCAGGGGGGCCTTCAGGCCGTTTCGCAGGAAGTACATGGGGCCTCCGACGGTTCCGTTCTCCCGCACCTCCCGGTAGTGGACGGCCAGAACCACCTCCGCATACTTGGTCAGCATACCCACAAAGGCGGAAACCCACATCCAGAAGATGGCCCCCGGCCCCCCCAGGGTGATGGCCGTGGCCACCCCGGCGATGTTGCCGGTGCCGATGGTGGCGGCCAGGGCCGTGGTCAGAGCCTGAAAGGGGCTGATGTCCCCCCGCTGCCGCTCCTCCCGGGGGCGTCCGGTAAAAGCCCGTCCCAGGGTCTGGTGGAAGATATAGCCGAAATACCGGACCTGCAGGAAGTTGGAGCGCCAGGTCAGGTAGAAACCGGTGAACATGATCAGGACGATCAAGGGCACGCCCGCCACGTAGGTGTGCAAAAAATCCTTTATTTGTTCCAGATAGGCGATGACAGCTGTCAGGGATGCCGGCATAGGGGAAAACCTCCTCCTGAAAGTTTGGAAGGGGCCGTCCCCGGGCGGGGCCGGAGCCCGGTACGGGGCTGCTCCCCTTTTCGCGAAGCTTGTGGCCCACTATTTATTATGCTGGAAATAAACAAAAATACCCGGCCGAAGCCGGGCAGGGAGCTGTCTTTTCAAGAAAAGCAGAAGGCATCGGCCGCCTCATGGCCGCATTCGGGGCAAAAACCCCCGAGGAGGTGGTTCTTGACGGTATAGCCCTTCCGGTGGATGAGCAGGCGGCTGCAGCAGGGGCACAGGGTGTGGCAGCCCTCCTCTCCGGGGAGGTTCCCCAGGTACACGTAGTTCAGGTATTTGAGGGCTTTTTCCCGGGCGGCCTTCAGGGTGGCCGGGGGTGTGGGAGGGTTGTCCATCCGGTAATTGGGGTAGTAGCGGGAGAGATGCAGGGGGATGTCCCGGCCCAGTTCCCCCAGCCAGCGGGCCAGGCTGCCGATCTCCTCCAGGCTGTCGTTCTCCCCGGGGATGACCAGGCAGGTGACCTCCACGTGGCAGCGACCTACGGCCCGGGAAACCGTCTCCAGGACGGGTTTTAAGCTGCCGGCGCAGTGGCGGCGGTAGAATTCTTCCCGGAAGGCCTTGACATCGATGTTCATGGCGTCGATTAAGGGCAGCAGTTCCTCCAGGGGCTTGGGGTTGATGTAGCCGTTGGTCACCAGGACGTTTTTCAGGCCCAATTCCCGCACCCGGGGGGCGCAGTCCCGGATGTACTCGTACCAGACGGAAGGTTCGGCGTAAGTGTAGGCCACCCCCAACTGCTCCCGCAGGGGTTCCTCCTCGGTGAGGAGGCGGACCAACTCTTCTGGGGAGAGGGGCCGGGTTTCCCGGGCCTCCCCCCGGGCCAGCTGCCAGTTCTGGCAGAAACCGCAGGCCAGGTTGCAGCCCACCGTTCCCAGGGAGAGGATCCAGGAACCGGGATGGAAGTGGTACAGGGGTTTCTTCTCGATGGGGTCCAGAGCCATGGCCCCCACCCGCCCGTAGTTCAGGGAGTACAGGCGCCCGCCCCGGACCTGGCGGACCCGGCAGAGCCCCGTTTCCCCTTCCTGCAAACGGCAGGTCTGGGGGCAGAGGAGGCAGGTGCCGCCCTTTTCGTGCTTGTGGAAAAACAGGGCCTCGTGCATGGCCCAACTCTCCTTTCAAAACCGCTGGATTCCAGGGAGGGGCGGCTTGTTAATGGTACCGGTCCACCCGGAAACGGTACAGCCTCACCTTTTCTCCCGGGTTTATGCCCGCCTTTCTGGAAGCAATCTCCACCTGCTCCTCCGGGGTGTCCACCCCCGGCAGGTCCGGGAGCAGCAGCCCCCGCTTCCCCCGGGCCTCCACGACGACCCCGTAAACGGCGGGGTCCAGCTCCCCGGGGCCCTCCACCTCCTCGGGTTCCCCCAGGATATCCACGGAATAGGTGAGCTCCGGGAGTTCCCCTTCCATCACGGGAGGGAAGCGGGGGTCCCGCAGGCCGGCGCTCAGGGCATTCTGCATGATTTCCTGGGAAATATCCCCGGCGGTGTTTTCCGTGGTGCCGATGCAGCCCCTAAGCTGCCCTTTTTTCTTCAGGGAGACGAAGACCCCGGCCGCCCCCTGAAACTCGGGGGGGATTTCGTCGGGAGGGGGCGGGGGCGGTTTCTTCCGGGTACGGACATAGGCTTCCAGGGTCTTCCGGGCCAGGGCCGCGGGAAAGCTTTCCTTTTCCCTGTAGCGGGACAGGCTGCCCTCCTCCCGGTCGCGAAGCTTTTCCAGGAGGGAGGGGGCCTCCCTCCCCGTGGGCCTGAAGGAAGCCACCAGGTAGCCCACCCCGAAGGGGCCTTCGTAGGAGAGGACCCGGGGGGTGAACTCCCGGCCCTCCAGGGCCCCCAGGGCCAGGACCAGGGAGCGGAAGCCGCACTCCCCCGCCTTTTCGATCAGGTCCGGCTCCAGGAAAAAGAGGTCTTCCAGGGCCCCTGCCTGAAGGATTTCCACCAGGGTTTCATCGAAGACCCTTCCCTCCCGTCGGAAGCCCCCGGGGGCGCCGGGGATCAGGCAGTGGGAGAGGTCGCCGCTGGCCAAAATCACGGTTTTACGCTTCAACAAAGCGGCGGTTTCTTCCAGAGTCTTCCCAAATTCATAGAGATCCCGGTAAGGGTAAAGACCATACGTCAGGTTGACATACCGGGCCTCCACCCCGGCTTTTTGCAGAAAGAGCATGGGCACCAGGGCGCCGTGGTCCAATCGATGGCGCACATCATACCGGTACGATTCCCCGGGCCCCACCCGCAGGAGGGCGACAGGGCCTTCTTTGGTTTTTTCCTGCAGGGTCTTGATGAACCCCGTGTCCACCTCCACCTGGACCCTTT
>PWVN01000052.1 GCA_003561835.1 Syntrophomonadaceae bacterium | reverse complement strand
GGAGAGCTTGGAGATGATATCGGGAAGGCCCAGGGTGGCCAGCTGGGGCACCTCCGTGCTGATGACCCGGACCACCATGCCGATGGTGCCCCGCTGGTGGTAGATGCTGGTGCGGAAGCGGCCCACGCCGTAGGCGCTGTAGGAGACGTCCATCTCCCCCCGCTTCTTGAAGAGCTCAAACCTTTCCTCGCTCAAAACCTGCCGGGTCAGCTCCTCCGTGTCCGCTGGCTTCAAGGGAGGCCCTTCCAGGCGGACCAGCTGGCCCTTCAAACGGATGGTGGGCGGCACGCCGACGGTTAAATGCAGATCTGAAGCCTTCTGTTCCACCACGTGCTTCAGCAGTTCGTTGATATCCATGGTTTTTCCCCCTTTGTATCCAATAATTTCCGCAGATAAAATCATTTTACACGAAACTCCTCTAAAAAGCAGTACCCCCAAGGCCCAAGTGCCCTGGGCAATAAAGGTTAAAGGATATGATACCAAAGTAGTAGAGCTACTTGTCCAGGCCCTTGGAGACGGCGTAGAGGGCGGCCTGGGTCCGGTCCTTCAACTGCAGCTTGGTGAGGATCTGCCCGATATGCTTCTTGACGGTGTGCTCGCTGATGTAGAGGGCCTCCCCAATGGCCCGGTTGTTGTGGCCCTTGGCCAGGGAAACCAGGACTTCCCGTTCCCTCTGGGTCAACTCGTTGATCTTGTCCCCGTCGTTGTCGCTGCTCTCCACGGCATGCTGGACGATGACGGGATCGAAATACTTGCGGCCCTTGGCCACCATGCGGATGGAGGTAATGAGTTCCTCCGGCAGGGCTTCCTTGAGTATGTAACCGTCCACCTTCTCCGCCATGGCCTGGCGGATCTCATCCTTGGAAGCATAGGAGCTCAGGATGACATACTTGCAGTCGGGGTTGGTCTCCTTGGCCTTTCTGATGATGTCCAGGCCGTGTTCCCCGGGAAGCCTTAAGTCCACCAGGGCGATATCGGGCTGCGTCTGCTCCATGAGTTCCAGGGCTTCCTTCCCGTTGGAGGCAAAGCCCGCCAGCTCGATGTCCGGCTCCAGGGTGGTGACCATTTCCAGGCCTTTCCGCACCAGAGGGTGGTCGTCTATGATGACAATCTTCATTCCATCACCTCCCCAATCAAATTTCCTCTAGGCTACGGGAGCTGTGGGCACGGACCCGGAGACCGTCGTGCCCTCCCCCCTCCTGCTCTCAATCTTCAGTTCCCCCTTCAGGGACGTGGCCAGTTCCTGCATGTTGATGAGTCCCAGCCGGCTGGTGGCTCCCTTCCGGTTCAGGTAGACCTCCGGTTCAAACCCGCTGCCGTTGTCGGCGATGGTCATGTTGGAGACAAAGGGGTTGATTTCCAGGTCCACCTTGATTTTTGTACATTGCCCATGGCGCACGGCGTTGCTGGTGGCTTCCTTGAGGATGCGGTAGAAGGCCCTGCGCATGGCGGAGTTCATGTATTCCTCCTTTCCTTCCACATTGAAATCGATGGCAATCTGGTTGAGTTCCGCCAGGTTGTTCAAATAGGCCTGGATTTCCTTGACGAAGGTGTCGTCCCCCCGGTGGCGGGGGCTCAAGCGGTAAATCAGCAGGCGCAGTTCCTTGGAGGTCTGGGCTGTCACATCCCGGATGGTGGAGAGGAGCTGCTTCTGCAGTTCCATGGGCAGGGTGCCCGCCTGCTTGATGAGGGCGTCCACCCCGTAGACCACGCTGAAGAGGTTCTGGGAGACGCTGTCGTGGATCTCGTTGGCGATCCTGTTCTGCTCCTCGATCAGGAGCATCTTGTCGGCAAAAATCTCCCCCAGGTTCCGCTCGATGGAGACGGCGGCCAGGTTGGCCAGGAAAGACAGGGTCTGCATGAGCTCCTCCATGGAGTGGATGTTCTCCGACTGGAGCACCGCCAGGACCCCGAAACAGCGGGCCCGGGACTTGACGGGGACGCAGGTCATGCGGCCCAGGGATGTGCCGCCCGGCTTGGTGATCTCGAACTCCAGGGGCTTGGGGTCCGCCTTTATCTTGGACCAGGCCTTCAGGAGCTCGGGGTACCAGTGTTTCTCCTGGAAATTGCCGCGCTTTCCCTTGACGGTATAGATGAAGCTGCTCTCCGTGATGTCCGCACCCTCCGCATCCACCTGGTCCACCCAGAAGATGGCCTTCTCGCAGCCCGTAAGGGCCCGGGCGTAGGCGGCGAAGAGGTCGATGACCTCCTTGATGTCGTCCCGGCTGGAGATGGTCTCCACCGCCTCGTAGAGGGAGGACATGTGATGCAGGGTGCGCTCCGTCCTCCTTAGGTTCGAGAGGCTGCTGACCACCTGCTCGGTATAATAGATGAAGAAGGAAAGATGTCCCGGGAAAAGGGCCAGGTTGGTGCCGGGGCGGACCCAGGCCATATAGACGCCCTTGAGCCGGCGCCGGTCCATCCAGATAGGGACGGCCAGCCAGTCTTTCTTTTGGCCCGCCAGCATATTCAAGGTAGCCAGGTCCTGCCAGCGGTCCGCGAGTTCCTGCAGGGCCCTCTCCTCGCCGCTTCCG
>PWVN01000269.1 GCA_003561835.1 Syntrophomonadaceae bacterium | reverse complement strand
AGAGAAGGACGCCTTCAAGAAGGTGGTCCTCCTGGAATACCCCAGGCCGGGCCTTTACGCCCTGGGATTTGTCACCGGCTCCGCCCAGGGGGAAATCCAGAAAAAAACACGGGAAAATCTCATCTATGTCTTTGTGCCCACCACCCCCAACCCCACCTCCGGCATGCTGCTGATGGTTCCGGAACAGGACCTGCTCCCCCTGGACATGTCGGTGGAAGACGGCCTCAAGGTCTTGATCTCCGGGGGGATCGCCGCCCCCAAGGATCCGCCCCTGCCTGTGGAGATAAACAATGAAGAACCGCAAAACGGCGAAGAAGATGCGGGGGTATAACGAGAAGGAAAGCAGGTCTGAGACCATGGAGAAGTACTACCTGGTGGCCCTGCCCGAGGACAGGATCCTGAAGCGGGCCCTGCAGCTGCAAAAGGAATTTTCCAGGAGGTACCGGGTTTACCAGGAGCCCTTTCCGCCCCTCCATGTGACCCTCGGCATCCTCTATATCCCCCGGGGCCGGGAGTTGGCGGCCGCGTCCCGCCTCCTTACCCCCCTGCTGGAGCGCCATCTGCCCTTCCGCTTGACGGTCAAGGGCTCCAGCTGCTTCCCGCCTCCCTACAAATCCGTCAATCTCAAGGTGGTCTCCCCCAGGAAGCTGCGCCGGATCTCCCGGCAGGTCAGCAAAGCCCTGCAGCCCGCCGGCATCAAGTGCCACCCCATGGAGGATTGGGATTACCACATCAGCCTGGTGAACACCGTCTTTGCCGTCCGGGAATGGACGGAAGAGGAATACCTGGAGGCCTGCGAACTGCTGGGGCAGGAAAAGCTGCACCTCTCCTGCCGCATCCGGCATGTCCAGTTATGGTACCCGGAGTTCCCCCCTCTGAAGGTTATGGGTGATTTCACCTGCAAAGACAGGGGCCACCCTGCAGAAGGCTGAAGGGGTGGACGGGGCTCGGTTACGCCCGGCTCCGGGGAACTTGACGGACAGGCAGGAATTTCGCACGCTTAAGTTGAATATTATTACTCAGTAATGTTTTGAAAACTCTAAAACAACGGGGTGGGCGGCCCATGCAAATCCCTCCCAATCGGAAGGTTTCGGATTTTCTCCGCCGGGATATCCTCCTGTACGAGGGCCCTATCGAAGATATGAGGCAGGCTGAAACCCTGATCTTCGAAAAGCAGGTTTCCCTGCTGGTGGCAACCCTGGAGGGGAAACCCCGCCGGTTATTCTTCGCACAGCACCTTTCCCCGGGGGAGGGCAGCGGCAAGGATCCCGGGAAAGCCTCGAGCAGTGCCGCCGCTGTAAACCGGGGCCTTACCTTCACGGATGCCTTTACGACCGTGGCGGAAGAGATGGACCTGGGGGCGGCCCTGCAGCTGATGACCCCCGGGGAAGAACTCCTGCTGGCCCTGGACGGGAAGGGGAAACCCTGCGGCTTCCTGCCCTTTAAGCATCTCTTCGAAACCCTGACGGCCGGGTGGCAAAATACCCAGAAAGTCCTGGACACCCTCCTGGAGGCTTCCGAGGAAATCATCACCATTGCCGACTTAAACCACAAAGTTTTATACTGGAACCAGAAGGCGGAAACCTTTTACGGTATCAAAAAGAAGGATATCCTGGGGCAGGACCTGCGGTCCTTCTTCTCCACCCTGATCATCACCAAGGTGCTGACCACGGGGAAACCCGTCTGGGAGGCTTACCACCAGCCCAAACCCGGCCTGTATGTGCTGATCAACTCCCTGCCGGTTAAACAGGGGGACAAACTGCTGGGGGCCATCTCTCTGGAGCGGGACATCACGGAGATGGTGAACCTGAACCGGGAGCTGAAGAAGGCCACCACCCATTTAAACCTGCTGCAGCAGGAAATGGACCAGATCCAGAACCTGCCCAACGGCCCCTTCTCCGCCATTTACGGCCACAGCCCCCGCCTGAAGGAGTGCGTGGATATCGCCCGCAAGGTGGGTAAAACCAGCGCCGCCGTCCTCATCCGGGGCGAAAGCGGCACCGGCAAGGAACTCTTCGCCAGGGCCATCCACCAGGCCAGCCCCCGGAAGAACAAACCCTTTATCGCCCTAAACTGCGGCGCCATCCCGGCCAACCTCTTTGAAAGCGAACTCTTCGGCTACGAGCCGGGGGCCTTCACCGGGGCGGAGAAGGGAGGAAAGCAGGGCCGCTTTGAACTGGCCGACGGCGGCACCCTCTTTCTGGATGAGATCGGCGAGATGGACTTCGCCATGCAGGTGAAGCTCCTCAGGGTGCTTCAGGACAATATCTTCTTCCGGGTGGGGGGCGCAAAGCCCGTCAAGGTGGACGTGCGCATCATCGCCGCCACCAACAAGGACCTGGAGCAGATGCTCACGGAGAGCCGGTTCCGCCGGGACCTCTATTACCGGCTGAACGTGGTTTCCCTGGACATCCCCCCCCTGCGCCTCCGCAAGGGGGACATCCCGGAACTGGTCTACCTTTTTATCAACGAGTTTTCCAAAGCCCACGGCAAGGAGATCAACGATGTGTCCCCGGAGCTCTTGACCACCCTGCTGAAATACGATTGGCCCGGAAATATCCGGGAACTGAGGAACGTCATCGAAAGGCTGGTGGTGCTGACGGAGGGCTCCGCCATGGACAGGAACTTTCTTCCAAAGAGCATCCTGGACAGCACCCTGGGAGATTCCCCCGGGGACCGGGAGAGCACCGCCCTCACCGACATCACCAGCGAAGTGGAACGAAAAACCATCCTGAAGGCCCTGCGGGACGTCCAGGGGAACAAATCCAGGGCCGCCCAGGCCCTGGGGATGCCCCGGAGCACCTTTTACTACAAGCTGAAGAAGCTGGGCCTGGACACGAACCG
Organism: Syntrophomonadaceae bacterium; assembly: GCA_003561835.1. Taxonomy (GTDB): domain Bacteria; phylum Bacillota; class Dethiobacteria; order PWVN01; family PWVN01; genus PWVN01. The sequence continues at coordinate 27,434 of PWVN01000269.1, read as the reverse complement.
CCAGCCCTAGGGGCAAGGGGGGCCCTCAAAGAAGTCTGAAGAGGCCCAACCGAAGACCGGGCAGAGCCCCGGGGAAGACGGGTCAGGGTCCCGGAGGAGGCCGTGGGACAACATCCAGACCCTCAAGGAAGGGCAGAGTGTACAAACTTCCGACACTTTGTCCCGATACCCGCCGGGGGCAGGAGAAGGAATCGCCCTTCATGCCGCGCTTTTTCCCGCCTTTACGGGATTTTTGCGAGTTGGAACGAATTTTGCAATAAAAAAGTAAAAGTATTTGGACTATTTGACCTGCCCCGTTTCATAACGGTAGAATGCATTTATATTAAGGGAAAATGAACGTAAGGAGGTGGTTACGGGGAGAGGGAAAGAATGCACAATCTTGAGAGACTGATGTGAATAATAAAAAAGGAGGAAAAAACTGAATGCCAGAAAAAGAAAGTTCTTTATTCAGCAGTAAGTTAGGCTTTATCATCGCATCCATCGCCATGGCTGTCGGTACCGGGAACATCTGGCGTTTCCCCCGGGTGGCCGCTGCCAACGGCGGGGGAGCCTTCGTGATCATCCTGCTGATTTCCGTCATCTTCATCATGGTACCCCTTTTGATGTCCGAAATGGTCATCGGCCGCTTCGGGCGCAAGGGAACCATCGGCTCCTACGGGGACTTCATGGGAGGACGCCAGTACTCCTGGGTGGGTGCCTGGATGGGTTTCGTCTGCATCGCCATCATGTTCTACTATTCCGTCGTTGTGGGCTGGTGCATCAAGTACGCGGTTCTGGCCGTATCCGGCACCTTTAAGGCCGGTGTGGATACCAACGCCATCTGGACCACCTTTACCACCAGCCCGGCAGAGACGATCTTCTACCACTTTCTGGCCATGGCCGTGTCCCTCTTCATCATCTACCAGGGCGTGGCCAAGGGAATCGAGCGCTATACCAAGATCCTGCTGCCGGGTTTGGCCATCCTGATGGTCATCGCCGCCATCCGGGCCCTGACCCTGCCGGGAGCCATAGAAGGGGTAAACTTCCTCTTCCGGATCAACCCGGCAGACCTGGTGAACCCCACCATCTGGCTCCAGGCCTTCACCCAGGGCGCCTGGTCCACGGGGGCCGGTTGGGCCCTCCTGATGACCTACGCCATCTACAGCCGGCCCAAGGATGATGTGGGGGCCAGCATGTTCGTGGTGGGCTTTGCCGATATCGGTATCGCCCTCATCGCCGGCCTGGCCGTCATTCCCACCGTCTTTGCCATGGCCCCCAGCCTGGGGCTGGATACCGCAACGGTTCTGGCTGAAGGCAACACGGGCATCACCTTCGTCTACATGGCCCAGCTCTTCAGCACCATGCCCGGCGGAATCTTCATGTCCATCGTCTTCTTCTTAGGCCTGGCCTTTGCCGGCGTTTCCTCCCTCCTGGCCATGATCGAGGTCGGGGTCTCCAACCTGGTGACCGCCGGCTGGGACCGGAAAAAGGCCGCCATCTATACGGCCATCGCCGGTTTCATCGTGGGAATCCCCTCGGCCGCCAGCCTGGATTTCCTGGATAACCAGGACTGGGTCTGGGGTGTGGCCCTATTGATCAGCGGGATCTTCACCGCCTGGGCCATCATGAAGTTCGGCGTGGAGAAAGTCCGGACAGAGTATATCAACCATGCCGGTGCCGTCATGAAGGTGGGCAAGTGGTTTAACTACTGCATCTATGCCAGCCCCATCGCCATCGGCATCATCTTCATCTGGTGGTTCCAGCAGTCCATCGGATGGTACGGCGCCGACTGGTGGAAGCCCTTCGAGGTTTTCAGCACCGGCACCATGCTCTTCCAGTGGGCGGTGGTCGTAATCGTCTTCCTGCTGGCCAACAAGCAGCTGGGCAACTACTTCAACCCTGAAGGATCCGCCCTGATCTCCAAAAAAGACAAGGAGGCGATGTAAATGACCGGCGGAGCCATTGTTTCCATGATCGTCATCTTCGCCATCGTGTTCGGCGGGCTGGCGTACTTCCTGAACATCAGCCTCAAGGGTGAGGACTAAGTCTAAACACCCCGACACAACTGTACCTTGACAGGGTCCCGCCCCCGGGCGGGACCCTGTTTTGTCTAAAAACTTGACTTTTTGTACAATATCCTGACTATCCATCTCCGGCCCCGGGGCGGAAACCGCAGAGGAATGCGGTTTTATGCCTCTTTTTTTTTGGCACAGATATTGCGAAGAATGTAACAAGGATAATAGTTTCTTTTTACGAGGAGGAGGGAAGACTTTATGCGGATTGAAAACCACCCCATACTGACTTTTGAAAAGGGGCCCAAGGTGAAGTTCATTTTTGATGGCAAAGAGATGGAAGGTTTTGAAGGGGAACCCGTGGCTGCCGCCCTGCATGCCGCCGGGGTCCGGGTCCTTTCCCACAGTCAGATCCACAACCGCCCCCGGGGCTTCTGGTGCGCCATCGGCAACTGTTCATCCTGCAACATGCGGATTGACGGCGTGCCCAACGTGCGCTCCTGCGTTGAACCCCTGAAGGAAGGCATGACTGTGGAGACCCAAAAAGGAAAGGGTGATCTGAATGCTTAAAACAGATGTTCTGGTCATAGGCGCCGGCCCGGCGGGCCTCAAGGCCGCCCTCAGTGCTGCCGGCCAGGGAGCGGAAGTGATCCTGGTGGAAAGGGACCCCTTCCTGGGAGGGCAGCTGGTCAAGCAGACCCACATGTTTTTCGGTTCCAAGGAGCAGTACGCCTCGGAGCGGGGCATCAATATCGGCAAAATCCTTGCCCGGGACGTGGACGAAAACGAGAAGATCCGCATTCTCAAGGACACCACAGCTCTGGGCTATTACGAGGACAAGCGGGTGGCCATCGAGAGCCAGGGCAAGTTTGAGACCGTGGACAACAAAGCCCTCATCGTCACCACCGGCGCCCAGGAGAACACCCTGGTCTTCCCCAACTGCGACCTGCCGGGCATCTACGGGGCGGGGGCCGTCCAAACCCTGATGAACGTCCACGGGGTGGTGCCGGGAAACAAGGTGGCCATGGTGGGGGCCGGCAACATCGGCGTCATCGTCAGCTACCAGCTCCTGCAGGCGGGAATCGACGTGGTGGCCATCATCGAAGCCCTGCCCAAGATCGGGGCCTACCTGGTCCACGCCTCCAAGGTGCGGCGCATGGGGGTCCCCATCCTCACCTCCCACACCGTCATCGAAGCCCAGGGGACCGAGCGCCTGGAACGGGTGGTCATCGCCAAAATCGACGACAAGTGGCAGCCCGTCCCCGGGACGGAACAGACCCTGGAGGTGGATGTCCTCTGCGTTTCCGTGGGGCTTACCCCCCTGACGGAACTCCTCTTCATGGCCGGGTGCAGGATGGCCCATATCGGCGAACTGGGGGGCCATGTGGCCCTGCGGGATAAGAATATGGAAACGAGCGTCTCCAACATTTTCGTGGCCGGGGATGTGAGCGGCATCGAGGAAGCCAGCGCCGCCATGGTGGAAGGCCAGGTGGCGGGATTGACAGCAGCCAGGAATTTGGGCTACGGCCTGGAGGATTACGAGGAAAAGGTGACAGCGGCCCAGAGGGAGCTGGATAATCTGCGGCGCGGCCCCGTGGGCGGCAAGATCCGGGCCGGCCTGGAAAAACTCTACAAGGAAGGGGAGGTGGCAGTATAATGCTGGAGAGAACGGGTATTCCCACCCCAAAACAGATTGAAGCCATAAAACCCTCCGGGGAACGCCTGGCAAAGGGCCCGGTGGCCATCGTGGAATGTTTTCAGGAGATCCCCTGCGACCCCTGCTACACTGCCTGCAAACGGGGAGGGTTTTTGCCCTTTGAAGATATCAACGACCTGCCCAAAACCGATGACGAGAAGTGCAACGGCTGCGGCATCTGCGTGGGCTTCTGCCCCGGGCTGGCCGTCTTCATCGTCGATGAAACCTACTCCGAGACGGAAGCCCTGGTCACCATCCCCTGGGAGTTCAGCCGCCTGCCGGCGGAGGGAAGCCAGGTGTGGGGGCTGGACCGGGAAGGCAAAGAAGCCGCCCGGGTGACGGTGAAAACGGTGAGAAAGTCCCCGAAGAAGAACGGGGCCCACATGCTGACCCTCATCGTACCCAAAGAAAAAGCCTATGATATCCGCAGCATCAGCCACAAGGAGTAGGGGCGGCAGAGCGACAAGAAACCCTAAGAAAGGGGGAGAATTATGTCTGACGACAAGACCATTATGTGCAGATGTGAAGATCTAACCGTTGAGGACATCCGGGAGTGGATTGCTAAGGGTTACAAGACCTTTGAGGAAATAAAGAGGGTTTCCCGCATCGGTATGGGGCCCTGCCAGGGCAGGACCTGCCGCCAGCATCTCCTGCGGGAGCTGGCCAAGGCCACCGGGAAGACTCTTGCCGAGGTGGAACTGGCCACCTTCCGGCCGCCCACGAAACCCGTAAGCCTGGAAACCCTGGCCGGGGGTGAGGTTGATGATTAAGAAAAAGGCCCATGTGGTAGTCATCGGCGGCGGCATCCTGGGGACCTCCATCGCCTACAACCTGGCGAAGATGGGCTTAAGGGACATCGTCCTGCTGGAACGGCAGTACCTGAACAGCGGCGCCACCGGTCGCTGCGGCGCCGGGATCCGCCAGCAGTGGGGCACCGAAATGAACTGCATCCTGAGCCGGGAAAGCGTGCGCCTCTTCGAGCATTTGGAAGAGGAACTGGAATACGACCACAGCATTGAATTCAAGCAAAAGGGCTACCTTTTTGTCATCTACCTGGAGAAGGAACTGGAGCAGTTCAAGAAGAACATCGCCCTGCAGAACAGCCTGGATATCCCTTCCCGCCTCATCACCCCGGCGGAGGCCAAAGAGATTGTCCCCCACCTGAACACGGATCGCCTCCTGGGGGCCACCTACTGCCCCACCGACGGCCACGCCAACCCCTTTCACGTCACCCAGGCGTATGCCAAGGCGGCGGAGCTGCTGGGGACCACGATTCACACCTATACGGAAGTTCTGGGAATTGACGAAGAAGGGGACCGGGTGCGCGGGGTCCGGACGGATCAGGGGACCATCTCCTGCGACATCGTCGTCAACGCTGCCGGCGGCCATGCCGCCTTGATCGGGAACATGGTTGGCATCGAGCTGCCCATCTACCCGGAGCGGCACCAGGCCATGGTCAGCGAGCCCGTCAACATCTTCCAAAACCCCATGGTCATCTCCCTGTACCACCACCTTTACATCCAGCAGGCCCCCCACGGCCCCTTTATCATGGGCCAGGGGGACCCCAACGAACCTAAGAGCTTCAATATCGAACCCAGCTGGCAGTTCCCCCTGGAGGTGGCCAAAAAGGTGGCGGAAATTTTGCCTCCCTTGAAAGACCTGAAAATTGTGCGCCAGTGGGCCGGCCTCTACGACATGAGCCCCGATGCCCAGCCAATCCTGGGGGAATCCCCGGAAGTTCAGGGATTCTTCACCTCTGCCGGGTTCAGCGGTCACGGCTTCATGATCGCCCCCTATACCTCCAAGCTCATGGCCCAGGCCATTTTGGGAGAGGAGCCGGAGATGCACATCGATATGCTGAATTACGACCGCTTTGCCAGCGGCAAGCTGATCCTGGAACCGGCGGTGGTCTAGGCCCCGCCGGGGGGAACCGGACCCTGGAAATGGGGCTTGAAAAACTGCCCCAGGGCTGATAACATTTAAAGCGGAGGTGAGAGATCGGTGAAAATTGTTGGGAAAAACGAGGAAGAGTGTATCCTGTGCGGCACCTGTGAAGCTGTCTGTTCCGAGTACTATTTCAAGGAGGACAACCGGGAGAAATCAGCCATCCAGGTTTCGGAGATCGATGAGGACCCCGGCGTCGACATCAATGTCTGCAACCAGTGCGGTGAGTGCATCCGTTTCTGCCCCGTGCTGGCCCTCTCCCGGGCCAAGAGCGGCACTGTGATCCTCAACAAGAAGAAATGCATCGCCTGCTTCAACTGTGTGGGGGCCTGTCCGACGGAGTCCATGTTCTACCACGAGGACGCGGTTAACCCCTTCAAGTGCATCGCCTGTGCCCGCTGCACCAAGGAGTGCCCCACGGAAGCCATTTTCATGGAAGAAGTAGAACTTTAATAGAAGGAGGGTAGACTATGACGATATCTGTTGAAGATGTGAGAACATCCCGAAAAGTGCTGGCCGAGATGGATTACACCCCGGCCAAAATCGATAAGGGTTATGCAGGCCAGTCCCTGTACGTGAACCTGTCGGAGGCAAGAATCGAGCCCAAAACCGTCACCCAGGAGATGAAGGATATCTTCACCGGGGGGAAAGGTTTCGGCCTCCGGTACCTGTGGCAGGCCGTAACCCCGGATACCAAATGGAACGACCCGGAGAATGAAATCGTTATATCCGCCGGGCCCATCGGCGGCATCACCCAGTACCCCGGTTCCGGGAAATCCCTGGTGGTCACCCTGTCTCCCACCACCGGTTCCGTCATAGACAGCAACGTGGGCGGCTACTTTGGCCCCTACCTGAAGTTTTCCGGTTGGGATGCCCTGGAGCTCCAGGGGAAATCCGACAAGGACGTGGTCCTCTATATCGACGGGGACAAGGGAAAGGTAACCCTGGAAGAGATTGAACTGGAAACCGGCGCCAGCCACCTCATCAGCGAAGTGCTGACGGAAGCCTTCGCCGAGTCGGAGGAAGACAAGCAGCACATCTCCGTGGTCTCCACCGGCAGCGGTGCCGACAATACCCTGATCGGTATGCTGAACTTTTCCTGGTACGACCCCCGCCGGCAGGTGGTACGCATGAAGCAGGCGGGCCGGGGCGGCATCGGCACCGTTTTCCGGGATAAAAAGCTCAAGGCCCTGGTGGTGCGTTTTTCCGGGCTGACGGGCAAAAACAACAACCCGGCGGACTTCGGCAAGATCCAGCGGGCCGGGGTGAAGATCCACAGGGAAATCAATAAATTCGATGACGTCCAGTGCCGCATGCGCCAGGTGGGCACGGCCAACCTGATGACGGTCATGAACGACTACGACCTGCTGCCGGTGATGAACTTCAAGTACGGCTCCCATCCCGAAGGGAAGAAGATCTCCACCGAGGTCTTCATCAGCAAGTTCACCCAGAACGTCTACGACGGCTGCTGGTACGGCTGTTCCATGTCCTGCTGCAAGGCGGTGGACGGCTTTGAACTGAAGACAGGCCCCTTCAAGGGGGAAAAAGTGGTGGTGGACGGCCCCGAGTACGAGAACGCCGCCGCCCTGGGCTCCAACTGGGGCATCTTCGATCCCGACTTTATCATCGAAGCAAATTTCTACTGCGACACCTACGGCATCGATACCATCTCCACCGGGACCATGGTGGCCTTCATCATGGAGTGCTACGAGAAAGGCATCCTGAACAAGGAGATCACCGGCGGGCTGGAACTGAACTTCGGAAACAAGGAAGCGGCCATGGAGCTCCTGCACCAGTTGGGGCAGGGCAAAGGGTTCGGCAAGATCGCCGGCCTGGCCATCCGCCGCATGAAGAAGGTCTTCGCCGAGGAGTACGGCGCCGACTCGAATTTCCTCCAGGACATCGGTATGGAGGCCAAGGGCCTGGAGTACTCCGAGTACCTGAGCAAGGAGTCCCTGGCCCAGCAGGGCGGGTTCGGCCTGGCCAACAAGGGGCCCCAGCACGACGAGGCCTGGCTCATCTTCATGGACATGGTGAACAACCAGATCCCCACCTTTGAAGACAAGGCGGAAGCCCTCCACTACTTCCCCATGTTCCGGACCTGGTTCGGCCTGCAGGGGCTGTGCAAGCTGCCCTGGAACGATATCGAACCCGAGGGGAACAAGCAGCTGGAAGAGGCCAACAAGGTGCCGGAGCACGTGCAAAACTACGTGGACATCTACAACGGCGTAACGGGGAAGAATATCGACAAGGAAGAACTCATCCGCCAGTCGGAGAGGGTCTACAACTTCCAGCGGGTCTTTAACCTGCGCCTGGGCTTCGGCCGGCGGGAGCACGACCGGGTACCCTACCGCTCCCAGGGCCCCGTGACGGCGGAGGAGTACGAATCCCGCCAGGAGCGCTACGACGGCCAGCTGAAGGAACTGGGCTTTGACATCGAAGGCATGAGCACCGAGGATAAGATGAAGGTCATGCGCAAGCACCGGGAAGACATGTACGAAAAGCTCATCGATGCCGTGTACCTGCGCCGGGGCTGGACCAATGACGGCGTGCCCAAACTGGAAACCTTAAAGGCTTTGGGCATCGACTTCCCCGAAGTGGTGGACGTGGTCAAGAAGCACCTGTAAGTGGAGTGAGAGGCGGTCTTCTTCCGGTTATCTGACGGCTCAGATAGCGGAGGGCAGTCAAGATTCTGCAGAGAAGGGAGGCCTTCCATGATTCTGGTCAACGGAAAAGAAGTGGGCTACGAAGACGGGATGACCGTGAAAAGACTCCTGGAGAAACTCAACTACACCTTTCCCATGATCATTGTCCGGGTCAACGGGAAGCTGGTCAGCAAGGAGGAATGGGAGACCTTTGTCATCCCCCCGGATGCAAAGGTCCAAGCCCTCCACCAGATCGCGGGCGGGTAAAAAAGGCCCCGGCACCTCTGGGTGCCGGGGTTTTCGTCCCCGGGGATTTGCCCTGCAAGCCCGTCCGAGATGATCTCACAAAAGGCCCTTTTCGGCACAGGCAGAAATTTACGCGAAAGGAAGTGCCCCATGAAAAAGAGAATTATCGCCGTGGACTCCCATACCCAGGGAGAGCCCACCCGGGTGGTGATCGGCGGCATCCCCTTCATCCCCGGAAGGGATATGGTGGAAAAGAAGAAGTACCTGCAGGAACACCTGGACGACGTGCGGACGGGCATCATGTTCGAGCCCCGGGGCCACAACGACATGTTCGGCTCCATCATCACCGCCCCCACCCGCCCGGAGGCCCACCTGGGGATCATCTTCATGGACAGCGGCGGCTACCTGAACATGTGCGGTCATGGCACCATCGGGGCCGTCACCGCGGCCCTGGAACTGGGGCTGGTCGAGGCCCGGGGGCCGGAAACGGAGGTGGTCCTGGAAGCGCCGGCGGGGCTGGTGCGCTGCCGGGCAGCCCTGAAGGGGGAAAAGGTAACGGGGGTGTCCTTTACCAATGTCCCCGCCTTTCTCTACAGGCAGGATGTGACTGTCTCCCTGCCCCGAAAGCTCGTGGAGGAGAACCTGCCGGGCCATGCCCCGAAGGGAAATGCAAACCGGGTGGACATCACCCTGGACATCGCCTTTGGGGGAAACTTCTTCGCCATCGTGCCGGCTGCAGTCTACGGCATCTCCCTGACGCCGGACAGGGCCTCCGCTCTGGTCAACCTGGGCATGGGCATCCTGGAAGCCGTCAACGAACAGGTAAAGGTCCGGCACCCGGAACTTTCCCATATCGACTGCGTGGAACTGGTGGAATTCTCTGAGAAGATCGGCCCCGGGGAGACGGCCTACAAAAACGCAGTGGTCTTCGGGCTGGGCCAGCTGGACCGCTCCCCCTGCGGCACCGGGACCTGTGCCAAGATGGCCAGCCTGCACCGCCGGGGGAAACTGGCGGTGGGGGAGACCTTCATCCACGACAGCATCCTGGACACCCGCTTCTACGGGAAAGTCCTGGACACCACCCAAGTGGCGGGCATCCCCGCCGTCATCCCGGAGATCACCGGCGCCGCCTACATCACCGGCATCAACGAACTCATCCTGGACGACGACGACCCCCTGAACAAAGGCTTCCGCCTGAAATAAAGCAAAGAAAGTTTACTTTTGGGGTCAGGCCCAAAAGTAAACTTTCTCAGTAAAATACAGCTTTATTGATGGCTCTTGAAGAAACTGTCAAGCTCTTCCTTGGGAAGGGCTTCGCTGACCTCATAGTAGGTCTGGTTGACAGACACCAGTTCCCCCAGAAAGGTGATTCTCAAGAGTTTCTCCTCATCCCGGTAAAGATCTGCATAGTACCAATACCCTGTTCTTGAGGTCTGGTCCCCGGCTTTCGCAAAGGTCTTCCCCTCCAGGAGATTGAGAAACCCGGCAATCCCTTCTTCCCCTTCCACCGTTACCAGACCGCCGGTGGTGCCGCAACGCAGGGATATCTTCGTGATTTCGGCGGGGTCTTCCCCCAGAAGGCCCGTAAAGCTTTGCTGCTGGCTGAGGCAGCCGCCGATGACAAAGATCAGGCTGATGACGAGGAGGGCGATGGCCAGCCTGGCTTGCGTGGTGCTCATGGATCAACACTCCCTTATCGTGGTTTTACTCATAGGACGACCCATACCCCCATATAGTTCCCCGGGTTGAAAAAGTTAAGTTCTTTTAAGAAATTCTGGAAACTGATCTATCCCTGAATAGCCCCCCGTGGGACAAAAAGAAGGGCCCCGGCTTCCCACCATATTTTCCCAGGCAAGTGAGAACCTTCCCTGCTTGCTCTAAAGGGGCACCCCGGATGGGGTGCCCCTTATGGTTTTTTGTTCCTGTCCTATCCGGCGGGCTTTAGGCCTGCAGGAAGGTCTTCCCGTCGGCCTTCAGGTCGATCCCCAGGGCTTCCCTGATCTCCGCCAGGACATCTTCCGGAGAGTTGGCAGCCAGGGGCTTGCCCAGGGCTGCAGCCAGGTCTTTGAGGATCTCCCAGTTTTCCTTGCTGCCTACGGGGGCAAAGGCGGGTTTTAGGCCCTGCAGCCGGCCCTCGCAGTTGACCACGGTTCCCCTGGTCTCGGCAAAGGTGGCTCCCGGGAGGACCACATCGGCATGGTTGAGGTCTTCCGCCATGCTGGAGGCCACCACCACGGTGAAGACTCCTTCCCCGAAGAAATCGGGATCCAACTCCAGGTCATCGCCCAGGATGAGGGCACCGCCGATGCCGCCGTTGTGGCATCCGGGAAAGAGGTCATAGATGGACTTCCCTGCGGTTTCGGCAGCCTTGCCGCCGGCCACCAGGTAGGGGCTGACCCCCATGTCCAGCTGGCCCCGGGTGTTCCCGCCCAGGTACAGGGGCAGGATTCCCTGGCCCTGGCCGATCTTGTCGGCCAGCATGACGATCTCTTCCAGGACCTGCAGTTCGGCGGCTTCCGTGGCTTCACCGTCCACGAGGATGACGGGCCTTTTTGCGGCCCCGTACATGCGGGCCAGGTCAGCCACCACGGAGGGGTTCACCCGGATAGCTCCCGGCAGGTTTTGCAGCACTTCTCTCTGCTCCTCTTCCGTCAGGGGCAGCTCCTGCCCCGCCCCGGCCGAGTAGGTGAGGAACCCTTTGAGGAGGTCCAGGGTGCCGCCGGGATTGATGGGAACCACGGCATCGGCAACCCGGTCCATGCGGGTGGCTTCTTCGCTCAGGAAGACCAGCCTGGCACCCTTATCCAGGGCTTTTCTCACTTTCTGGGCCACGATGGGGAAGTCCTCGGGCAGGTCGGCGTTGACCACCAGGATGAAGTCGCTGGCTGCCACTTCTTCGTAGGTGGGGGCGCTTCCCTTGGGAACCAGGCCTTCAAAAACGGGCCGGGTGCTGTCCACGTTGGGAGTTCCCAGAACTTCCCGGGCCAGCTTCTGGGCCAGGTAGTTCTCCTCGTTGCTGTATTCGGGAGAGACCAGGACGGCCAGGTTGGCAGCCCCCTTCTCCTGTTTCACTTTATTAAACCCTTCCGCCGCCGCCTTCAGGGCCTCTTCCCAGCTCTTCTCCACCAGCTGGCCCCCTTCTTTCACCAGGGGTTTCTGCAGGCGGTCGGAGCTGTGGACGAAGCCGAACTGGTAGGCTCCCTTGACGCACAGGTTGCCGTCATTGACATCCTGCCGCAGGGGAGAGGTGGCCCGGACGATCCTGTCCCCCACCACGTGGAGCTCCAGGACGCAGCCGATGCCGCACTGGACGCAGGTGGTGGTGACCACCTTGTCTTCCTTCCAGGGGCCCGGCTTCTCGAAGGGCAGCTTGGAACTCAGGGCACCGGTGGGGCAGGCAGAAATGCACTGGCTGCAGGACTCGCAGGAGGTCTCCGCCAGGGGCATCTCCAGGGTGGGCCCCACAAAGGTGTCGAAGCCCCGGTTGACCAGGCCCAGGGCGTTCGCCCCCTGGACTTCCTGGCAGATGCGCACGCAGTTGGCGCAGAGGACGCACTTGTTGCGGTCATGCTGCACGTAGGGGTGGTCGGCGTTGATGGGGTAGCGCTTCTTGCTGGCCCCCAGCCGTTCGGTGGAAACGCCGAACTCGGTGGCCAGTTTCCGCAAGGTGCAGTCAAAGACATCCTGGCAGCCGCAGGAGAGGCAGCGCTTGGTTTCCTTGTGGGTGTCCTCTTCCTTGAGCCCCTCGTTGTATTCCGTAAAGCTCTGCTTCCGCTGCTCCGGCGCCATGTGGTTCACGTGGATGCGCTCCATCTTTTCCTCATCCTCATAGTCGGCCGGGTCCACTTCTTCCGGCTTGCCCATGGTGATGTTGAAGACCTCGGCTTCCGGCTTCACTTCAAAGCCCCGCACGTAGAGGTCGATGGCCCGGGCGGCCCGGCGGGCGGCGCCCACGGCTTCCACCACCGTGGCGGCTCCCGTCACGGCATCGCCGGCGGCAAAGACCCCTTCCTGGGGAGTGCAGCCCGTTTCGCTGCAGCCCGCCAGGGTCTTGCCGTCAAGGTCCAGGCCGCAGGTACAGGCATTATCCTGGTCCAGCCCCTGGCCGATGGCCATGATGATGTTGTCCACATCCAGGCGGAACTCGGAACCGGAGACGGCGATGGGGCGCCGGCGGCCGGAGGCATCAGGCTCGCCCAGCTCCATCTGGATGCATTCCATACCGGCCAGTTTATCCTCCACACACAGATTGACGGGGTTGGTGAGGAACTTGAAGATGATTCCCTCTTCCTCCGCCTCGATGATTTCGACGGGGTTGGCGGGCATCTCGTCGCGGCTGCGGCGGTAGACCACCGTCACTTCTTCCACGCCCAGACGCAGGGAGGTCCGGGCTGCGTCCATGGCGGTATTGCCACCGCCCACCACGGCCACCTTCTGGCCCAGCCGGGGCGGGCGACCTTCCACCACAGCCCGCAGGAAGTCGATCCCCTTCAGGACCCCGGGGGTCTCCTCCTCTTTCTCCAGACCCATGCCCTGGGCAGACTGGCAGCCCAGGCCCAGGAACACGGCATCATACTTTTCCTTTAACTCCTCCAGGTTGAAATCCCTGCCCAGGACCTGGCCCAGCTTGACCTCTTTGCACAGGCCGGTAATCAGGTTGACTTCCCGGTCAAGGAGGTCCTTGGGCAGGCGGTACTCGGGAATGCCGTAGCGAAGCATCCCGCCCAGTTCCGGGCCGGCATCGAAGAGGGTCACCTGGTGGCCTTCCAGGCCCAGGTAGTAGGCGGCCGTCAAACCGGCGGGGCCTCCCCCCACCACGGCTACCTTGTAGCCCGTGTCCTCTTTGGCCTGGGGTTCGTAAGAGTTGATGGCATCCAGGTCGAAGTCCCCGGCGAACCGCTTCAGGTCGCAGATGTTCACGGGGTCGTCCACCACGTTGCGGCGGCACTCGTCCTCGCAGAAACGGGGACAAACCCGCCCGCAGATGGAAGGCAGGGGCATCTTCTCCTTGATCAGGTCCGCCGCCTTCTTGTACTCGCCGCTGTCCATATAGGCGATGTAGCCCTGGATATCGATATGGGCGGGGCAGGCCAGCTGGCAGGGGGCCACGCAGTCCCCGCAGTGCTCCGTCATCAGGAGCTCCAGGGCCAGTTTCCGCAACCCGGTCAGGACCTCGCTGTTGGTGACCACCTTCATGCCCTCGGTAACCACCGTGGCACAGGCCGGCACCGGGCCCCGGGGGCCGCCGGTATCCACAAAGCACATACGGCAGGAGCCGAAGGGCTTGATCCGGGGGTCGTAACACAGATGGGGCACTTCCACGCCGTTGGCCAGGCAGACTTCCAGCAGGTTGCTGCCCGCCTCAGCGAATACTTCTTTTCCGTCTAAAACAAAACCTACTTTAGGCATATTCCCTCCCCCAATTCGTTTCCCGTGCAGGGAAAAAATAGTTGCTATTCATGATAACACCCATTACACCGTCACCCGGGGCTCCGAAGTGACCTTGATGGCCTCGAACCTGCAGGAGTTGATGCAGAGGCCGCAGCGGACACATTTGCTGTCGTCGATAACGAAGGGCTCTTTCCTCTGGCCGCTGATGGCATCGGTGGGGCACTGCTTGGCACAGAGGGTGCAGCCGGTACAGGCTTCAGGGTCAATGCTGTATTCGATAAGGGCCTTGCACTTTTTGGCAGGGCAGTACTTCTCCTTGACGTGGGCATCGTACTCGTTCCGGAAATACCGGATGGTGGTCAGCACCGGGTTGGGAGCCGTCTGGCCCAGGCCGCACAGGGAGCCCATCTTGATCTTGTGGGCCAGGTCATCCAGGATGGCGATGTCCTCTTCCCGGCCTTCCCCGTCGCAGATGCGCTCCAGGATCTTGTGCATCTGGTTCATGCCGGCCCGGCAGAAGGTGCATTTCCCGCAGGATTCTTCCTTGGTGAAGTCCAGGAAGTACTTGGCCACGTCCACCATGCAGGTTTCCTCATCCATAACCAAAAGGCCGCCGGAACCCATAATGGCACCGATCTTTTGCAGGGACTCGTAGTCCATGGGTGTATCACCCAGGTTGGCGGGAATACAGCCGCCGGAGGGGCCGCCCGTCTGGACCGCCTTGAAGGGTTTGCCGGTGGAGATGCCTCCCCCCACGGCAAAAACGATCTCGTTGATGGTGGTGCCCATGGGGATTTCCACCAGCCCCCCCCGCTTGATCTTGCCGGCCAGGGCAAAGACCTTGGTCCCCTTGCTCTTCTCCGTCCCCAAGGAGTTGTAGGCGGAAGCGCCCTGATGCAGGATCCGGGGAACGTTTCCAAAAGTCTCCACGTTGTTGATGGAGGTGGGGTAGCCGAACAGGCCTTTTTGGGCCGGGAAGGGCGGGCGGAAACGGGGCATGCCCCGCTTGCCCTCGATGGACATGAGCAGGGCGGTCTCCTCACCGCAGACAAAGGCCCCGGCTCCTTCCCGGATATTGATGTCAAAGCTGAAGGTGCTTCCCATGACGTTTTTGCCCAGGAAGCCCCGCTCCCTGGCCTGGGCGATGCCCAGCTTCAAGCGGCGAATGGCCAGGGGATACTCTGCCCGGATATACACATACCCTATGCTGGCGCCGATGGCATAGCCGGCAATGAGCATCCCTTCCAGGACGCTGTGGGTGTCCCCTTCCAGAATGCTCCTGTCCATGAAGGCACCGGGGTCTCCCTCGTCGGCGTTACAGACGATATATTTCTGCTCTCCCTCGGCCTGGCGGGTAAACATCCACTTCATGCCTGTGGGGAACCCGGCGCCGCCCCGGCCCCGCAGTCCCGAGAGCTTGATCTCTTCAATAACCTCATCCGGGGTCATGGTGGTCAGGGCCTTCCGGATCCCTTCATAGCCCCCAACCGCCATATAGCTCTCTATATCTTCGGGGTCGATATGACCGCAGTTCTTCAGGAGAATACGGTGCTGCTTGCTCAGGAAAGAAGCATCCTCGGTCTGGCAGCCCTCGCCCAGAATCAGCAGTTCTTGCACAGGATTTCCCTTTTTAACATGCTCCTCCACGATGACCGCGGCATCTTCCGGCGTCAAATTCCCGTAGAAATACTTGACCCCATCGGGCTCGATAACTTCGATGTTGGGCTCGCTGTAGCACATGCCCATACAACCGGCCCGCTCCAGGGTAATATCTGTATCCTTTAAGGATTCCTTCACGGTTTCATAAACCTTGGCGGCTCCGGCCGCGATGGCGCAGGTGGCCAGGCCAACCTTGACAGTAGGATTGCCGTTACGCATCCTTGCTTCCCCCCTTGCTTTCCGCCTCTGCTTCCGCAGCCTTCAAGCGGGCCTTGATAACCTTCTTCACCTTGTCCGGCGTCAACCGACCGTGGGTATCCTCGTTCAGGTTCATAACCGGCGCCAGACTGCAACAGCCGATGCAGGCCACCTTTTCCACGGTGAACTTCCGGTCGGGGCTGGTGCCACCGGCGGGAGCCTTCGTTTCAAACTGCAGGGCTTCGGTGATCTTTTCCGCTCCGGCCAGGTGGCAGGCCGTACCGTGGCAGACCTGAATCAGGTTTTCTCCTATGGGCTCTAACCTAAATTGGGCATAAAAGGTGACTATGCTGTAAAGCTCACTTACAGGAATACCCGAAAAATCAGAAACCCGCATCATCATTTCCGGTGACACGTAGCCAAAGGTGTTCTGAATATCCTGTAAAATGGGAATCGCTGAGCCCAAATAGGCATTATGGCGCTGCACGATCTCTTTGATGGCGAAAAGGGGATTTTCGCCGGCTAAAACCTTTAACTCATTAGTTTCCATAATGCTCTAGCTCCTTTGTAAGTTTTTTCACACCAAACTCCTTCTCTCATTTTGACCTCCCGGTCTTAAAAGCAGCATCCTGATTCTCAAAACCCATCTCTTTCCTCCCTGATTCTTTTCTCTATACCCCCTTTACCAAAAAAATGCCTGCTCCGGGAACCTCTGCGCCACCTCCGGTTCCTGAAAGCAGCTACGTTAACAATTTCACTTGCAGAAAAGTAACATAGCTCTCAGACTATTATGCTGTACAGACGCATGGAGCAGGGTGCGGGCAGACGTGAGCCCTGGTGGCAGCAAAAGAATGAAATCCCGGATGGAACCCGGTATTTCAGGCTTACAGGTAAGGGGTTCGGCAAATCTTCCCTAAATCCTGCTGTTCATTAGGATTAATCTCATCTTCCGGCCATATTTCTTCCCCTGCGGCCTTCTGCTTTTCCCCGGTTTTTTGGGCGGCCTTCCAGAAGGAAAAATGAAAGTCCAACCGAATTATAACACATTAACGCCTGCAAGTTCACTGCCAAGATTTTCTCAGGTATACAATTCCCTGAGCAGATTGAGGGCCCTGTGGCAGTGGGAGCGCAGGGTGGCCTCCTTGATCCCGGTGGCTGCGGAAATCTCCTGGTAGGAGAGATCATAGAAATATTTGTCGATGATGATGAGGCGATAGATGGGCTTTAAGGTGTTGACCATCCCGGCCACATAACTCCGTTTCTCGGCCTTGAAAACATATATCTCCGGGATGTACTGGTCCGCCGGGACATTGTACCAAAAGGGTTTGTGATCCTCCAGGAAAGAGTAGCGTTCTGCCTTCCGGACATAGTCCCGGGAAGAATGCCTGGTGGCCAGGGCCATCCACCTGCGGAAATGCTGCTCATCGTAAAAATGGAGTCGATGCCTTTGGGCTTTCATAAAAGCCTCCTGGACCGCATCTTCCGCTGTGTGCTTGTTCTTGGTGACCTTTTTGGCCAATTTTAAAAGCGGGTCAAGCATCTGTTTACACAGAACCTCATACCTATTCGCATCACAAAAGGCAGGAACTTTCACGTTTTCCATATAACCTCTCCTCCTTAAAATGTTTCTTCTATAAGACAAACGAAAGAGAGGGCCCTTTTGTTACACTTTTTAGGAAATAAGAAAAAAAATTTCGTATCATGAAAAGGCCTCGCGGCCTCTTCCCTTTACCCTTTGCACAATAGGGGGCTTTTCGCCGGCAGCCAGCGGGCAGCCCGGACCTTTTTCCCGGGAATTCATTTAAATTCCTTAATGACTGTTAAGTTGCCAAAACTTTTACAGGATTTGGTCCTTTCTGGTATAATACTACTAGAATAAGATGCCGAAGGGTGATGCCGCCAATGTCCCTGTACAGCTTTGTCAGAGAGGTTTATTCCTGGATCAAGACCATCTTTTGGGTTTTCCTGCTGAGCTTTCTCATCACCGTCTTCGTCCTGGAACCCTACTACGTGAGCGGCAGTTCCATGGAGCCCACCCTGGGGGGGACGGAAACCACGGTTTCGGGTGACGGGGGAGACCGGGTCATCGTCTTCAAAAGCCCCTATCTCTGGGGAGCCCGGCCCAAATACGGGGATATCGTGGTCCTGGACAGCCGGGTCACCCGGAGAAGGAGCCTGCTGGACGAATTCCTGGAAAACTCCCTGGTCCGGACCCTGGGGGGCAAGGACCACAACCACATCTGGATCAAGCGGGTCATCGGGGAACCCATGGACATCCTAGAGTGCAGGGAGGGGCAGCTCTACCGCAACGGCGCCCTTTTGCAGGAGGAATACCTGGAAGGCCTCACGGATTTCTGCGATTTTGAAAAGTTCACCGTCCCCTGGGAGCATGTCTTCGTCATGGGGGACAACCGGCGCTACAGCCAGGACAGCCGGCAGATCGGGGCCATCCCCATAGACCACGTGAAGGGCAGGCTGATCTTGAGGTACTACCCCTTTGACAGGCTCAGCATCTATTGAGGCCCGGGGCCCTGGCTGTCTACGCGTCATCAGCCTTTACGGAAAACCGTATACAGGAATAAAAGCAGCATGTGAACTCCCGGAAGGGTTCACATGCTGTTTTATTCTCAGATCCCCGCTAAAACTCGGGGATCATACCGTTCAGCTCCGCCAGGCTGAAGACGGGGCCGTCCTGGCAGACATATTTCTCCCCGATGTTGCAGCGGCCGCATTTCCCCACGCCGCATTTCATCTTCAGCTCCAGGGTGGTGATGATCTGCTCCGGTTGAAAACCCAGCTTCTCCAGCCCCTGAAGGACGAAGCGGATCATGATGGGGGGGCCGCAGGTGACGGCGATGACCCCTTCGGGTGTGGGGGCCAGGTGCTCCAGGTAGGTGGGGACGAAGCCCACGAACTCCTCCCAGCCCGGGGACTCCACATCCACCGTCAGGTTCAAACGGGCATCCTCCTTGGGCCAGTTCTCGAAAATCTCCTCCTTGAAGGACAGGTCCTCCGGCGTGCGGGCCCCGTAGATGATCTGGATCTTGCTGTAATCCTTCCGGGTGTCGAAACAGTAGTTGATGAGGGACCGCAGGGGGGCCAGGCCGATGCCTCCCCCGATGAAGAGGAGATCCTTCCCCCGGATCACATCGATGGGAAAGCCGTTGCCGTAGGGGCCCCGGATGCCGATCTCCGTGCCTTCTTGCACCTCATAGTGAAGGTGTTTGGTCACCGTCCCCACCTCCTTAACGGCAAACTCCAGGTACTCGGGGCGGGTGGGACTGGAGGTGATGGAGAAGAGGGCCTCCCCCACCGGGGGCACTGACAGCATGGCGCACTGGAGGGGCTTGTGGTTGAAGGGTTCACCATCCTTTAAGGTGACAAAAAACCTCTTGGTATCGGGTGTGTCCTGCAGGATCTTTTCCACCACCGCCCTGCGGGGCAATATGGGATTAGCGGTCATGTCCCTCACCTCCTACTCCTTCTTTGCCTATCTCTTCGATGACCTGCATGATGTCCAGGTTCACGGGGCATTTCTGCACGCAGCGGCCGCAGCCCACACAGTGGTAGACCCCATCATGGTCCTTGGGAAAGTAGTTCAACTTATGCATGAAGCGGTTCCGCACCCGTTCCCGGCGGCCGGGCCGGGGGTTGTGGCCGTGCCCCATGTGAGTATAGTCCTCGTACATGCAGGAGTCCCAGCAGCGGAAGCGCTGGCCCTCCTCCGGGGAACCGTCATCCTGGATGTCGAAACAGTGGCAGGTGGGGCAGAGGTAGGTACAGGTGCCGCAGGCCAGGCAGCGGCGGTAAAATTTCTCCCAGATGCAGTGGTCGAACATGTCATTGAGCTTTTCAAAAACCCCATCAAGGTCCAGGCCGTGCTCCTGGGCCGAAGCCGCAGCTTCCTGCTGCTGCTGCAGGCCTTCCTCCTCCGCCCCCGCCGCCTCTTCCAGCAATTCTCCCATCTCTTCCGCCAGCTTCTCCCCTTTCTCTGTCCGGGGGGAAACCAGGTAGGCCGTCCCCATGTCGTAAAGCATCACGTCGGCGCCTTCGGCATCCAGGGGTTGGATGCCGAAGGCGGTGCAGAAACAAGTGGTATCGGGCTCGAGGCAGCCGATGCTCACCAGGGTGGTCTGCTCCCGCCGGTTCTTGTAAAAGGTGTCTGCGGGCTCCTTGAAAAAGACGGGGTCCAGGAGTTCGATGCTCCGGACATCACAGGGGCGGATCCCGAAAATCACCTGGGGGCCGCTGCCGGGGGCTTCCTCGAAGGAAAGCTCCCCCTCCCGCCGTTTGTAGCTGAAAATCTTCTCCGATTGGGGAAAAAGCAGGTCCTTGGGGGGAAGCAGGCTGTTCACCGCCTCCAGGTTCACCCGGGAACCCTCCTGCCAGAGGGCAAAATTGACCACGCTGTCCTGCTGTACCGGCAGGAAAAGGTCTTGCTCCGCCGCCAGGCGGCCCCAAAGATCCTCCAACTTCGACTTATCGATCTTCTTCATATTCCAACGCACCCCCTATCTTTCCGAAAACCCTGCGGGGTCTTCCGCCCGGTAGGTGCCCAGGGGGGGCACATCGGTGGGATCGATACCCGCTTCGTATTCGCCGTACAGCTCCGTCAAGTCCTGAATGATTTTGCGGTTGATTTCCATGAGGGGGATATCCATGGGGCAGGCCCGCTGGCATTCCCCGCAGTCGATGCAGCGCCCGGCGATGTGGAAGGACCGGATGATGTTGTAGTTCTGCTTCTCCGAGAGCTGGTTGGCCTTCCCCACCCAGCGGGGGGCGTTCTGGTCAAAAATGCACTCCCGGCAGTTACAGGCAGGGCAGACGTTGCGGCAGGCGTAGCAGCGGATGCAGCGACTGAGCTTCTCCTGCCAGTAAGCATACTTTTCGTCAACGGGCTTTTTCTGCACTTCCCTGACCCGAGCCATGGGGTCCCGCTCCCGGGGCTTTTGGACCTCTTCCCCCAGAAGGCGGTCATACACCAGGGGGTTGGGGTACCGGCACTCCAGGCACTTGTCCAGGAGGAACTCCCCTGCGGGCACCTCCCTGGCTCCTTCCTCCCCCTCCAGGGTCAGGATGAAGGAGTCCCCCTGCCGCTCCACCTGCAAAAGCCCGGCGTCGTACCCGGCGGCCTTCAGCTTCTCCCGGTCCGCCAGGCCGGCACAGGGCACACCGATGAGCAGGACGGCTTCCCGCTGAATACGGTGGTCCTGGAGGAGACGGTTGATGCCCCGGGTGTCGCACCCCTTGACGAAGAGGGCGGCTTTCTCGTGGCTTTCCAGTTCTTCCAGGAGATACTTGGCCAGGTTGTTGACGATGAAGGGGCTGAAAGCCAGTTCCGCCGCCCCCGCGGCGTCCTCCAGAAAGAGGGGCGGGGACTGCCAGTAGTACTCCCCCCCTCCCCAGCCGATAACCAGGTCCGCTTCCTTGCTTTCCAGTATTTGAGCGGCCTCTTGCCGCATTTTTTCTGTCAGGTTCATCACAGGGCATCCCTCAACTTTCTGTTGGGCCCGAGAGCCCGGATATCCGCCGTCAGGTCCGTCATCACCTGGGCAAACTTGGCCCCCTCGGAGCCGGATATCCAGCGGACCTGGAAGCGTTCCGGCTCGATGCCCATGTATTCCAGGAGGCGCCGCAGCACCGAGAGGCGGCGGCGGGTGAAGAAGTTGCCGCTGTGGTAGTGGCAGTCTCCGGGGTGGCAGCCCGCCACGATGACCCCGTCGGCCCCCCGCTGGAAGGCCCGGATAACGAAGCTGGGGTTCACCCGGCTGGAGCAGGGCACCCGGACGATGCGAACGTTGGCCGGGTAGGGCATGCGGCCAGTCCCCGCCAGGTCCGCCCCGGCATAGCTGCACCAGTTGCAGCAGAATGCGACGATCAAAGGCTCGAAGCCTTCCTTGGCTACAGACATACGGCATCCACCTCCGCAAGAATCTGTTCGTTGGTAAAGCCCTTCAGGTTGTTGGCCCCGGGCCGGCAGGCCACGCTGCAGGCGCCGCAGCCCTGGCAGAGGCCCTCGTTGACTTCCGCCACAGTGCGGGTGAGGGTCTCCCGGCCCCGCCGCTCCGTGATGCTCTTCTCCTTGATGGCATCATAGGGGCACACCTGGGTGCATTCCAGGCAGCCGGAGCACATGCTCTCGTCCACGTTGGCCACGGTGGGGTTCCCCACCAGGCTGTCCTTGTTCAAAAGGCCCACCACCTTGACCGCGGCGGCGCTGGCCTGGGCCACGGCCTCGGGGATGTCCTTGGGCCCCTGGCACATGCCCGCCAGGTAGATCCCCGCCGAATGGGTTTCCACCGGGCGCAGCTTGGGATGGGCCTCGTTGAAGAACTGGTGGGCGTTGGTGGTGATCCCCAGCATCCGTCCCACCCCGGCGGCATCGGCCCGGGCCGTCACGGCCACCGCCAGGACCACCATGTCCACCTCCAGTTCCACGGGCCGGGCGCTCAGAGAATCCACTCCCCGGATGATGAGGCGGTCCCCTTCAGGATAGACCTTGCCCACCTGCCCCCGGATGTAGGTGGCGCCGTATTCATCCGTGGCCCGGTTGTAGAACTCCTCGTAATCCTTGCCCGGGGTGCGGACATCGATATAGAAGACGATGGGCTTGGCCCCCGGCACCTTCTCCCGCAGCAAAATGGCGTGCTTGGCCGTGTACATGCAGCAGACCTTGGAGCAGTAGGCCTTCCCCTTGGCCTGGTCCCTGGACCCCACGCACTGGATGAAGGCCACCGTCCTGGGGGGCTTCCCGTCGGAGGGCCTGAGAATCTTACCGCCGGTGGGCCCCGAGGCGTTGACCAGACGCTCGAATTCCAGGCTGGTCAGGACGTCCGGGTGCTTCCCATAGCCGTATTCCCCGTAGGCCTGAAGATCCAGGATGTCGAAGCCCGTGGCCACCACGATGGCTCCGTATTCCACCGTCAAGACCTCATCCTCCAACTCGTAATCCACCGCCCCGGCGGGGCAGAGCTTCTGGCAGACCTTGCATTTCCCCTGGGTGAAATAGCGGCAGTTCTCCCGGTCGATGACGGGCTTGTTGGGCACCGCCTGGGGGAAGGGGACGTAGATGGCCCTGCGTTTGGCCATCCCAGCCTCGAATTCGCTGTCCACCTTGACGGGGCACTTCTCGTAGCAGATGCCGCAGCCGGTGCACTTTTCCATATCGATGCCGCGGCTCTTCTTGCGGATGGTGGCGGTGAAATTCCCCACGTAGCCGTCCACCTTCTCCACCACCGAATAGGTGTGGAGGGTGATGTTGTCATGCTGGGCCACATCCACCATCTTGGGGGTCAGGATGCAGGCGGAGCAGTCCAGGGTGGGGAAGGTTTTGTCCAGCTGGGCCATACGGCCGCCGATGCTGGGCTCCTTCTCCACCAGGTCCACCTGGTAGCCGGAATCGGCGATATCCAGAGCCGCCTGGATGCCGGCAATCCCGGCTCCGATGACCAGGGCCCGCTTGGTGATCTGCAGGCTGCTGGGGGTTAAGGGTTCGTTCCGGGCCGCCTTGGCCACGGCCGTCCGGACCAGGGAGATGGCCTTGACCGTCCCCACCTCGCCCTCCTTGTGGACCCAGGAGCAGTGCTCCCGGATGTTTGCAATCTCCAGGTAAAAGGGGTTCAACCCCGCGGCGGCCACCGTCTTCCGGAAGGTGTTCTCATGCATCCGGGGCGAGCAGGATGCGATGACCACCCGGGTGATGTTTTCTTTCTCGATGGACTCCCGGATGGAGGCCTGCCCCAGTTCGGAGCACATGTACTTGTTGTCGGAAGCATAGACCACATTGGGCATCTTCCGGGCGGCAGCGATAACTCTTTCGATGTCCACAGTGGCGGCGATATTGGAGCCGCACCAGCAGACGAAAACGCCTACCCTCTTCACGCTTCATCCCCTCCAATAGATTTTTCCCTACTTGGAATATTTGCGAAATCCGCTGATGATGGCCTGCTGGGGCGCATCCTTTAGCTGCTCCGGCGTCAGCTGCCTGGGGTGCATGGTGTTGCCCCCCTTCTGGCGCAGCTGGATCACCCGAAACCCCTCCATGACCTTGGACAGGTCCAGGTCCCGCTGGCAGCGGGCGGCACAGGTGAAGCAGGAAGCACAAACCCAGAGGGTCTTGCTCTTCATGATGTCCTCCTTCAAGCCCAGCTGGGCCAGGCGCATCACCTGGTGGGGCAGCAGGTCCATGGCCTCCAGCATGGGGCAACCCCCGGAGCACTTGCCGCACTGGATGCAGGAAGCCACCTTCTCGCCGGAATACTCTTCCACTTCCTTGAGCAAATCGGAGCATATCGTATCCGTGGTCACTTTCATGTTCTTTCCTCCTCTGCAGGTCCCTCAGCCAGGGCCTGGGCCAGAAGCTCGGTGAAGTAATGGACGGGAATCCCTTCCCCTCCCCGGGTATCCGTCAGGGACTCCTGATATTTGGCCAGGTTGTAGTGGCACAGGGGACAGGCCACCACCAGGCCTTCCACCCCGTTTCGCTGTGCCGATTTGAGGATTTTCCCCACCGTGTCCCGGGCCAGGCCTTCTTCCGTGATGGAGAGATATGCCCCGCAGCAGTCGGTCCGGTAGGGGTACTGGACGGCCTCGGCCCCCAGGGAACGGATGAAGTCCTCCAGGATGGTGGGGTTCTCCGGGTCGTCAAAGTGCATCTCCTTTTCGGGGCGCAGCAGGAGACAGCCGTAGTAGGCCGCCAGCTTTTTGCCTTCCAGGGGGGATTTTACCTTCTCCCGGATCCGGTCAAAGCCCACCTCGTTTTTCAGGACCTCCAGGTAGTGGACCACCTCCACGTCGCCGGCATAGTCCACCTCCAGGTAGCCCGTCACCTTCTCCCGGGCTTCCCGGTCCCCCTTGATGGCGTGATTGGCCCGCTTGAACACGTGATGGCAGGCGGCACACAGAGTCACCAGTTTCTCCCCCCGCTCTCCGGCAGCCGCCAGGCTCCGGACCGGAGACAGGAGGGGAAAGTACTCGTCCTTGGCCAGGGGGTAAACAGCACCGCAGCACTGCCACTCCTCCAGCTCCACCATTTCCAGGCCCAGGGCCTCGGCAGCTTCCAGGGCAGTTTCCTCGAAAACCTTGGCCTTCGTCTTCAGGGTGCAGCCAGGGTAAAGACTGTAACGCACCCAACCCACCTCCTAAAATTAAAATGCAAATCCCAAAAAATTTATAGATTTTAGAATAAGGGAAGGCTTCTGCCTTCCTTATATATGGGTATTCTCCGCGTCTTGGTTAAATTCCTCTCTGTCTCCTGCTAATTTTTAAAATAATTTCTAAAATCTACGATAAAAATTTCATCTACCCCTGAAAATTGCTCCATCCGGCAGGTTGTGCTTCACAAATTATTATAATTATTAGAATTACCCCTCCCCCGGAGCCCCGGCACCCTCCCCAGTCCCCAAAGGAGGCAAGAGGCGAAAATAGCCGCCGGAGAAAAGGAGGCTTCGCTGCCCATCTATGAGAACCTTGCCAATATCATCGGAAAGAACCTGATGGAGAAGGCCCTGGCCAGCGGCAGGGAGCCGCAGCAGGGGTTGGGCCGGGAGGGCCGGTCAGGGCCGGGTACGCGGCGGGGAAGAAAAAGAGGGAACCTGAAGGCCAGGTTCCCCAGAGGGTATTGAGCTTTAGTGCGGCACAGAGGGCAGGAAGCTTTTTCCTTACCCTTCAATTGCCGTTTCGTTTCAGGAACAGGAGCTTTTCAAAGCACACCCGGGTCTCCCGGGAAACATTGCTGCCCACCCGGGCCGTCAGCATGTTGGCGGGGTGGTCGGTGATCTCCGGGTCATCGGTCAGGCGGCGCTCAAGGCCCACCCTAAGAAGAATATTTTCCAGCATCCGCCGGTATTCCCAGAGGTTCATGCCGCTCCCTTGCAAGTCCCAGTTGCAGTAGGTTTCCATGCTGATGACGATGCAGTCTTCGAAATCATGGGCGAGGAAGGCATACTCCAGCAGGCCCCGGCCGATCCCCATACCCCGCCAGTTTTTGCTCACTTCCAGGCCGCCCAGCTCCAGAAGTTCCTGCAATCCGCAAGTATTCCACCGGGGGAATTCCGGCCTGTGAAAGGTGACATATCCTACGATGGTTCTGCCGCTGCAGGCGAGAAAAACCCTGCCTTCCGGAATTTGCGAAATATGGGCCAGTGTTTGCTGCTGCTCCTGGGGGTTTCTAAATCGATCAAGTCCCTCGTCCATGTGTAGTTGCGTGATTTCCTGGTACCCGGCTGGGCCTTCAAAGAAAAGGGCACCTCTGGATATATACAGGGTGTCGGTGAGAACTCCCCCGGCGGCAGGTTGGGCAATCTCCCTTAGTTTTCTCTTCACGGCCATCACCCCCCGGCAAATCTTTCTATCCTTATTATACCAGGCTTTTGCGGCTTGTGCAATATTTCACATCTTATTTTGAATATTAAAATTAATTAACAAATGATCGTGAAAAATATAACTTTAATGGCCCGGATTTCTTCAGCCACAAGGATTGACGGCAGCGGTACTTTTGTATACAATTATCCCAAGATACACCGTAGAGGAGGGTCATACCGTGGATGGATTAGTCCGCAACCGGAAAATCGTGGATAAGTATTCCGTCAGGGGCAGGGTTTTTCATAAAATCCGGGACGACATCCTGGAGGGCAAATACGAAATGGGGGAAGAGATCCGGGAAACCAGGATTGCCGGGGAGCTGGGGGTCAGCCGCACCCCCGTGCGGGAAGCCATCCGGCAGCTGGAACTGGAGGGCCTGGTCTCCGTCATCCTCAACAAGGGGGCGGTGGTCACGGGCATCAGCCCCCAGGACATCGAGGACATTTACAACATCCGGACCCTTATCGAGGGCCTGGCTTCCCGCTGGGCCGCCGAGAAAATATCCCCCAGGGAGCTTAAGGAACTGGAAGACATCGTGGATCTAACGGAATTTTACATCAACCGGCAGGAGACGGAGGACCTCGTTGTTCTGGACAACCGCTTCCATGAAATCCTCTACGAGTCCTCCCACAGCAAGCCCCTGCAGCACATCCTCTCCCCCTTCCACCATTACGTGCAAAATGCCCGGCGGACCTCCCTTTCCACCCCGGGGCGGGCAGAAAAAGCCCTGGCGGAGCACAAGAAGATCCTGCAGGCCCTCAAGGCGAAGGACGCCGACCTGGCAGAGGCCACCACCAACCAGCATGTGAAAAACGCCGCCTACAACCTGCTGAAGAACAAGTTCCCCCGGTAAGGGCTTCACTCTTTCAGGACCTTCTGCAGGACCCTCCCCAGTTCCTCGATGCGGTAGGGTTTGCTACCATACCTTTAAAGCCGTATTTTTCGAAGTTGGCCATCACCAGGTCGTTGGAGTAACCGCTGGATACGATAGCCCTGTGCATCGAAGTTACCACGTGGATTTTTCTGAGTAAGTTTACTATGGGGTCAGGCCTAAAAAGTAAACTTACTCGCCCCTTTGGGGAGGTTTATGGACGGTTTGCCCGTCTCCGGGGGGCAGGCAACCGGAGGAAGGCAGGGAGCAGATTGCAGCAGAAACGGGCGGGAGAAAAAGGGGCAGGACGGGGAATCGGCAACTGGGTCCTTTTTTTTGCCGCAGCCCTGCTGGTCTTTATCAACTTCTTCGTATCCCTGACCGTGCTGCCCCTGTACGTGCTGGAGTTGGGGGGAAGCGAATTTCATTCT
>PWVN01000176.1 GCA_003561835.1 Syntrophomonadaceae bacterium | reverse complement strand
GTTTGTGGATCTGGAAAAATATTTTCTGGACCAGTTTTTCCTCCGGGACGGGTTCAGAAGCTTAAAAGCCTTCTCCCGCCTTTATATTCTCCGCCAGAAGGATTATAACGGTATCTACCTGGTGGACGGCAGAATCTACAAAATGGAATATCCTTTAAACGAGAAGGCCCTTTATCATGCCGCCGGCAAGCTAAATGAAATCTACGAGCAATACCTTCAGGGCAAAAAAGTTTACTACGCCGTCATACCCGACAAGAACTATTTTGTGGCGGGTCAAAAGGGCTATTTGACCCTGGATTACGGCCGGATGATGGAAATCCTCAAGGAGAATTTGAGCACCATGGAATATATCGACCTGTTCCAGCACCTCGGCCTTGACGATTACTACCGGACGGACCTGCACTGGCGCCAGGACAGGATCCTGCATGTGGCGGACCTCCTGCTGGCCCGGATGGGGGCGGCACCGGGGCTCCGGGAGGAGTATACCTTAAGGGAACTCTATCCCTTTTACGGCTCCTACTACGGGCAAAGCGCCCTGCCCGTGACCCCCGATACCCTGGTCTACCTTACCAACCGCATCATCGAGAATGCCCGGGTCTATGATCACCAGCTCAAAGGCTACGATCGTATCTATGCCCCGGAATTGTTTCAGGGGATAGACTCCTACGACCTCTACCTCTCGGGGGCCAGGTCCCTTCTGACCATCGAAAACCCAGGGGCCGCCGGCGGCAGGGAACTCATCATCTTCCGGGATTCCTTCGGCAGCAGCATCGCTCCCTTGATGCTGGAGGGGTATGCAAAGATTACCCTGGTGGACCTGCGCTACATCTCCACCCGGCTCCTCGGCGATTACATCGATTTCTCGGGGGACCAGGACGTGCTCTTCCTTTACAGCACCCCGATCCTTAACAACAGCCAGATGCTGAGGTAAACATACTCTATCTGGTTGTAGGGGATGGCAGGGATGAAGGGAAAGGACTGCGAGTTATAGGGGTCCCGGCCCGATGGCCGGGGCTCACTTTTTTGTACCTGGGGAATTTTTTTGCATAACTTGGCGTCTTTTGGCAGTTTCCCCCTTGCTTTATCGGGCGTAAGAGGCTAAAGTATGGGTAATGCGGGGCAGTTCCGCAGAAAATATGGAACAGACAGGAATCCGCCAGTCACAAAAAACCACAGAGGTGAAATGTTCATGACACTGTCCAACCTTAAGAGGGTGCCCCTTCTCGGCCTTGATATCGGCGTTTTCGCAGTCAAAGGCCTGGTGACAGTCGGGGACGATATTGAAAAGGTCTGCCGCCTTACAGCCGGGAATCCCGCTGCCGCTGCCGGCGAGTGCCTCAAGGAGCTGTTAACAAATATCAAGGCTCCCACCGTGCGGCTTGGCCTGACCGGAAACAACGCAAAGCTGGTAGCCGAAAAGCTCGGTATCCGCCCGACCCTGGAAATCGAAGCACTGCAGGCCGGTTTGGCATCCCGGTCCATCAGCGCTGACGGTGTGCTTTCTCTGGGTCATGAAAACATGTACTACCTGGAGCTGGACCAGGGGGGAGTCGTCACCTTCTTCAACCATAACGGCCAATGCGCTGCCGGAAGCGGTTCCTTCTGGTACCAGCAGGCCACCCGGATGGGCTATAATGACCGGGAACTGGCAGAGGTGGCGATAAGCGCCGGCTCTGCAGTAAAGATATCCGGGCGGTGCGCTGTCTTTGCCAAGTCCGATATGACGCATGCCATTAACGGTGGGGCTTCACAGAGGACCGTCGCTGCCGGTATGGCCAAAGCCCTGGTGGACCTCGTGGTGACAGGGGTCGCCCGGAGCAGAATCAAAGGGCCGGGAACCCTGGTTATCCTGGGAGGCGTGGCCAACAACAAGGCGATCCTCAAGTACATGCAGGAATACTGCCGGGAGCGGGATGTGGAAATAGTGGTCCCTGAGGACCATGAATACATCAATTCGCTGGGGGCTGCCCAAAAGGGTGTAGAGGTACCCCTGTCCCTCCTCAACCAGGAGGGGCTGTTTCTGGAAAAATACACCCCGGAAAACCCGCTGCCGCCTCTTGACCCGGAACGGGTCTACTACAGCCGTGAGACCGACCCCCACAACCCCTACAACCTGGCCACCCTTTACCTGGGAGTGGACTGCGGGTCCGTATCAACCAAATGCGTACTGCTGGACAGCGAGGGCCGTTTTATGGGGGGGATTTACCTGCCCACGGCGGGGCGCCCTGCCCTGCAGGTGCTGGAACTGGTCAAAAAAGTTGGCGACACCTACGGGCACCTTCTCCGGGGGGAAGTGCCTGTGGTGGCATGTACCACCGGATCGGGCCGTTTCCTGGCCCAAAAGATCCTCACTGCGGAGTACGCCATTGACGAGATCACCTGCCAGGCTGAAGGAGTGAAATCCTTGTACGAGGAAGATTCTCTTGCCATCATTGAGATCGGCGGGGAGGATTCCAAGTATGTGCAGATTAAAAACGGCGTCCTTTTCGACTACAACATGAATCCCATTTGCGCAGCCGGGACCGGTACCTTTCTGGAAAATC
>PWVN01000026.1 GCA_003561835.1 Syntrophomonadaceae bacterium | reverse complement strand
CAGCGCCTGGAAGTGGCCCGCATGCTGCGGGAAGGCAGGACCTATACCCGCATTGAAGAGGAGACGGGGGCCAGCACCGCCACCATCAGCAGGGTGAAGCGTTTCCTGCAGTACGGCGCCGGCGGTTACCCCCTGATTCTGGAGCGGCAGAAAAAGAAGGCCGATGAAGGGCCGGAGAGCGTCTAAAAGGCAACGAAGCATGAACGCAGCAGGCCGGAACAAGGCAAGGATTTGGAAGCCTTGACACAGCAAAACCCCGGAACCAACCGGGCACAGCCTTAGAATATTGGAGATGGGGTCTGAAGAGGCCCACGTAAATGACTAATTAGAGAAATCGGGATAGCGAAAAGAGAAAGAGAGACTGAAACCCAGGGGGGAAGGCTTACAGTGTCGGATACAGTGAACAGCTTAAATGACAGGCAAAGGGAAGCAGTCCTGCATACGGAAGGCCCCCTTTTAATTTTGGCCGGGGCCGGCAGCGGTAAGACCCGGGTCCTGGTCCACCGCATCGCCCACATCCTGGAGGAGGGCAAAGCCCGGCCCGGGGAGATCCTGGCCCTGACCTTCACCAACAAGGCGGCGGGGGAAATGCGCAGGCGGGTGGAGGAACTGGTGGGGGAAACCCGGGGGATGTGGGTGGGCACCTTCCACGCCTCCGGGGCCAAGATCCTGCGGAAGCACGCCCCCCGCTTAGATATTGAGAGCAGCTTTACTATCATCGACAAGACGGAGCAGCAGACCCTGATCCGGGACTGCCTGAAGGAGCTCAATATTGACGCCAAGAAGTTTCCACCCCCGCTTTTTGCCCGGGCCATCGGCAGCGCCAAAAACGAACTCAAGGGCCCCGGAGACTATGTGCCCGGCAGCTACATCGAGGAAAAAGTCCTGGAGGTCTACAAGCTTTACGAGGCAAAGAAGCGTATCTTTTTCTGCCTGGACTTTGACGACCTGATCTTCCTGGTGGTCCGGCTGTTTCAGGAGTGCCCCGATGTCCTGCAGGAATACCGGGAGCGCTTCAAATACGTCCTGGTGGACGAGTACCAGGACACCAACTACAGCCAGTACCTGATGGTGAACCTGCTGGCCTCCCAGCATCAGAACCTCTGCGTGGTGGGGGACGACGACCAGTCCATCTACCAGTTCCGGGGGGCCGACATCCGCAACATCCTGGAATTCGAGAAGGACTTTCCCAGGGCCGCCGTCGTCAAGCTGGAGGAAAACTACCGTTCCTGCGCCAACATCCTTCAGGCGGCCAACTGCGTCGTGCAGAACAACCAGGCCCGCAAGGCGAAAAAACTGTGGACCCGCCGTCCCCCGGGGGACAGGCTCCTCTATTACCAGGCCGACGATGAGTGGGAGGAGGCCCGCTACATCGCCGGGGAGATCCGCCGGTGGCGGCGGGAAGACCGGCAGTCGGCCGTCCTCTACCGCATCAATGCCCAGTCCAGGGTCCTGGAGGAAGTCCTCCTGCGGGAAGGCATCCCCTATATGCTGATCGGCGCCCTCCGCTTTTACGAGCGCAAGGAAATCAAAGATACCACCGCCTACCTGAAGCTCCTGGCCAACCCCCGGGACGACCTGAGCCTAAAGCGCATCATCAACGTGCCCCGGCGGGGCATCGGCGAGAGAACCCTCAGCAAGATCCAGGATCTGGCCGGGGGCGAACCCCTGATCCTGGCCCTGAAACGGGAGCACTTCTGGTCCACCCTGTCCCCCACCGCCGGCAGCCGCCTCAGCGCTTTTGTCAAGCTGATTACTAACCTCAGGGAGATGCGGGTATACTTACCGGTGAAGGAGATCATGGAGAAGGTGCTGGTGGAGACGGGCTACCTCAAAGCCCTCCAGGACGAGGGAGGGGTGGAAGCCCAGAGCCGCATTGAGAACCTTCAGGAATACATGAACGTGGCGGCGGAGTTTGACGATTTGTACGAAGGCCCCGACGAGGAGCGGCTGCAGGCCTTCCTGGAGAGGGTTGCCCTCATCTCCGATGTGGACAACCTCTCGGATGTGGGCCCCCCCGTGCTCCTCATGACCCTCCACAGCGCTAAGGGGCTGGAGTTCCCCGTCGTCTTCCTGTCCGGCATGGAAGAAAAGCTCTTCCCCCATGCCCGGGCAATGGATGAGGGAAATATCGAGGAGGAGCGCCGCCTCTGTTATGTGGGCATCACCCGGGCCCAGGAGAAGCTCTACCTGACCCGGGCCAAGTGGCGGAGGGTTTTCAACGAGGCCACCTTCACCCGGCCTTCCCGTTTTCTGGAGGAAATCCCGCCGGAGCTCCTGGAGGAAGACGGGGTACTGGGCGGGGTGGGGGATGGGATAGGTGGCGGGATGGGCGGCCGGGTCTTCGGCTCCCTGGACGGCGGGTACGGGTATGGCGGGCCATTCTGTGCCATGCAACAACCTGCCGATGATATGTTGCAACTCACGATAACTCGTCACTTCCGGCTCGGCGATGAGCAACAGTTCCTCCGGGGGCAGGACCGCGCGGTTTTCGATCGCTTTACAGAAGCAATCGACCAGATCATCGAGATGGCCGAACGGCTG
>PWVN01000136.1 GCA_003561835.1 Syntrophomonadaceae bacterium | reverse complement strand
TACCTGGGGGTCATCATCTCCGTCATCCTGGCCCCCCTGTGGCTCCTGCTGGCCACCAACCGCCAACTGCTCCCCCCCTTCCTGGATTTCATCGGCCCCCAGGATATGGGGACGATCCCCCTCTTCATCCAGTTCCTCATCGCCAATTTAGGGGTGGACCTGATCCGGGTGGCCAGCATCCACACCCCCTCGGCCCTGGCCACGGCCCTGGGCCTTATCGGCGCCCTGTTGATCGGGGACATTGCCGTCCAGGTGGGGATCTTCACCAACGAGGTGCTCCTCTACATCAGCCTGGTGGCCGTGGGCCTTTTCACCACCCCCAGTTGGGAGCTGAGCCTGGCCAACCGCTTCAGCCATCTGCTGATGCTCCTGGCTACGGGGCTCTTTCACCTCTACGGCTTCCTGGGAGGGCTTTTCATCATCTTCGTCATCCTGGCCAGGACCCGCTCCTTCGGGATGCCCTATCTCTGGCCCCTGTTCCCCCTGAACCTCCGGGCCCTGATCGACGTCCTGTTCCGCAAGCCAGTACCGGCCCTGACCTTCCGGCCCAGCCTGCTCCGGCCCCAGGACTCCGACAGGCTGCCGCCCCCGGAAGACCGGGGCAAGTAGCAAAAGAACTCGCCATGGGAGGTGGCCATCGATGGTTAAAATAGGGATACCCCGGGCCCTTTTGTACTATACCTATTACCCGGCCTGGAAAAAATTTTTTGAAACCCTGGGGGTTCAGGTGGTCCTCTCCGGCACCACCAGCAAAACCACCCTGGATGCCGGTATCCGGGCCGCCGTGGATGAGACCTGCCTGCCGGTGAAGGTATTCCTGGGCCACCTGATCGACCTGAAGGAAAAAGGGGTGGACTATATCTTCTGCCCCCGGGTCATCAGCGTGGAGCCCAAACGCTATCTGTGTCCCAAGTTTCTCGGGCTTCCCAACATGGCCCTGCACCTGGTCAAGGGACTGCCCCCCCTCCTGGACATGGAGGTCAACCTGCACAAAAAGGCCGACGACCTGCCCCGGCAGCTCTACCGCCTGGCCCGCAGGTTCACCATGAACCCCTTTAAAATACGCAAGAGCATCGCCGCCGCCTGGAAGGAGGAGCAGGCCTATGCCGGGAGGCTCCGCCAGGGCTACACCCCCTACGACCTCCTGGAAAACCCGGCGGCAGCCCGGGCCCAGAACCGAAACATGAAGATCGCCGTCCTGGGCCACACCTACAACATCAACGACCCCTTCCTCAGCATGAACCTCTTTGAGCGTCTGCGCAGCCAGGGGGCGGAGGTCATCACCTCGGAGATGCTGACGGAGGAAGAGGTACTCCAGGGCGTCAGCAGGCTGGAGAAGGATATCTTCTGGACCTTCGGCAAGGAAATCCTGGGGACGGCCAACTACCTGCTGGAGAAGCGGGAAGTGGACGGCGTCATCATCCTGGTCTCCTTCGGCTGCGGCCCCGATTCCCTCATCGTGGACCTGATCGAGAGAAGCTACAAACGGGCCGGCACCATCCCCCTGTTAAAGATCACCCTGGATGAGCACACGGGGGATGCGGGGGTTTTGACCCGGCTGGAGGCCTTTATGGACCTGGTACAGTGGAGGGATGTCAAATGCCGGTAACCTTTGCCCTGATGGGGGACTTCGCCCTGCCCTTAAAATCCCTGTTCACCCACCTGGGGCACCGGGTGATTCCCCCGCCGCCGGTGACGGAAAACACCATCCGCCTGGGGACCCGGCATTCGCCGGAACTGGCCTGCTACCCCCTGAAGGTGAACATCGGCAACTACATCGAGAGCCTGGAGCGGGGGGCCGACACCATCGTCATGGCCGGCGGGGTGGGACCCTGCCGCTTTGGCTACTACGCCCAGGTGCAGCGGGAAATCCTCAAGGACATGGGGTATGACTTCAACATGATCATCATCGACCCCCCCCAGTGCGGCCTGGAGGAGCTCTGGCAAAAGCTGTCCAGCCTGAACAACGGCAAAAACTGGCGGCAGATCCTCTTCGCCTTAAGGGTCTTCTGGGCCAAGACCAAGGCCTTAGACCGTCTCCACCAAAAGGCCCTGATCGCCAGGCCCCGGCAGAAGTCCAGGGGACTGGTGACCCGGGTTTACCGGGAACACGTGGGCCTTCTGGACCGGGCGGAGACCCCCGCTGATATCCGGGAGGTCTGCCGGGCGTGGGAAAAGGCCCTGGAGGAGACGGCAGCAAAAGCCCCCCAAAAGCCCACCCGCATCGCCCTGGTGGGGGAGGTCTACATGCTGCTGGAACCCTACGCCAACCTGGACATCGAAAGCACCCTGGGGGACATGGGGGTGGAGGTGGAACGGTCCATCTATATCAGCGACTGGATCCGGGATCACGTGCTCCTGAGGAACCTGAAGCTCAAACGGGGCGGCAGCTACAAGCGGGCGGCGGCCCCCTACCTGCAGCATTTCATCGGCGGCCACGGCTGGGAGTCCATCGGCGATACGGTGCTGGCGGCGAAGCGGGGCTTTGACGGCGTCATCCACATCCTGCCTTTCGCCTGCACCCCGGAAATCGTGGCCCAGAGCATCCTGCCCCGGGTCAGCCGCGACAACCACATCCCCGTCATGTCCCTTTCCTTCGACGAGCACTCGGCCCGGGCCGGCTTCATCACCCGGCTGGAGGCTTTTGTGGACCTCCTGCGCCACGGTAGGGCCCCGGGGGCAAAACCCTGCACGCCCCGCCTGGCGGGGGAAAAGCCGGGGAAATTCTCCCCCCTGGGCTAGCTTCCCGCCGGTAGAAAGATTTCTCCTGAAAGCGGCTTCTTTTCGGCGAAGGATGTCGCTTTTTTTGTATAAATATGGTATAATGCACCTGAATGAAATATGGGAGGTGTCCATGTGAAGCTGATCCTCTCCTATGCCGATGCCGACTTCGATATCCTCGCTTCCATGCTGGCTGCCCGCCTCCTTCATCCCGGGGCCGAAGCGGCCCTCCCCCGCAGGATCCCGGAGGATGCCCGCATCTACCTGGCGGAGAACCGGGGCCTCCTGTCCTTCGCAGACCAGGAAACCCTGGAGGCGGAGCCCCTAGAGGAGCTGATCCTTCTGGGGAGCCCCCGGGGGGCGAGGCCCGGGGACCTGGACCTCTACAGGGAAAAGGCCCGCCATATCCGGGCCTACGCCCTGCCGGAAGCAGAGGCGGAGGGTCCGGGGGGACCGGGGGAGACAGGGGAGCCCGGCGAGGAGGGGAGGGGCGCCTTGACTTCCCACATGGCGGCAGCCCTGGAAAGGCAGGGCCTTCCCTTAAGCCCGGCCCAGGCCGGCTTCCTGGCCCTGGCCATCTACAAAAAAACCCGCTCCCTGACCTGTCGCCTTAAGCCCCGGGACTTCAAAGCCCTGGCCTACCTCTTTGACCGGGGCGCAGACCTATCCCGGATTACCCCCTATCTCCCCGAAGCCTCCCGGGCCGGCCGGCAGCTGTTTTTTGAAAAAGTTGCCGCCAACCACAAAATCCGGACCATCGGCGGCTACCGGGTCCTTTTCTGCCTGGGCGAAGCGACGGATTACCTGGCAGGCCTGGGCCTTTTTGTGCAGCAGCTCCTGAAGGTGGCAAAGGCCCACCTGGCCCTGGTCATCTTCCCCTTCCACGGCAACAATTACGTGAACGCCGTCACCCTGGAGGACACGGCCCTGGATCTTCGGGAGACCCTGGTCCCCTTCGGCGCCGAGGGGGACCCCCTCTACGCCTCCTTTTTTCGCCAGGGAAACCCCCCGGACCTCTTCGAGGAACTGGCGGAGCATCTCTACCGGCACCTCTCGGTGGGGGTCAGGGCCGGGGATATCATGGACCGCTATGTCCGGAGCATTCCGCCGGAGACCACCTTCTCGGAAGCCCGGGTGCAGCTGGAGCGGCGGGGGGTGACAACCCTGGCCGTGGCCGGCGAGGAGGGCTTCCTGGGGACCGTCAGCCTGCAGGACGTCGACAAGGCCCTGCGCTTTGACTACCACGACCTTCCCGTGGAGAAATATATGGAGAAGACAGGACCCCGGGCCACCCCCAATACCTCCCTGGATGTCCTGCTGCGCCAGATGGCGGCAAACCCAGGGGACATCCTCCCCGTGCTGGACCGGCGGGGGCGCCTGCAGGGAGCCGTTTCCCCCGCGGACCTGATCCAGGCCCTGTACCAGGAAAGGCACCCCCTGGTGGAGCGGCCCACGGCCATCACCGCCTCCCTGGGGGGGAACATGGAGAAGCTCATCGAGGAAAAGGCCCCCAAATACCTCCAGGGCCTGCTGTACATGCTGGGCAAGGCCGCGGCGGACTTGGGATTTTCCGCCTACGTGGTGGGAGGCTTCGTCCGGGACCTGATTCACGGCCTAGGCAGCGAGGACCTGGATGTGGTGGTGGAAGGGAATGCCCTGGCCCTGGCCCGCAAGGTCAAAGAGGTCACGGGAGGCAGGCTCCAGGAAAACCCGGATTTCGGCACGGCCAGCATCGCCACCTCCCGCCACAAAATAGATTTTTCTACAGCCCGACAGGAGTTTTACGCCTTCTCCGCCGCCCTCCCGGAGGTGGAGAGGAGCAGCCTGAAAAAAGACCTGTACCGGCGGGATTTTACCGTCAACACCCTGGCCTTTCAGATCAACCCGGAAAGCTTCGGCCGCCTCTTCGATTTCTACGGGGGCCTGAAAGACCTGGAGGACAGGATCCTGCGGGTCCTCTACAGCCTGAGCTTCGTGGAAGACCCCCTGCGCATCCTCAGGGCCGTGCGCTTCAGCGTCCGCCTGGGCTTTGACCTGGAACCGGAAACCCGGAACCTCCTGAAAAAAGCCCTGAAGAGCCGGGCCCTTCACAAGGTGAGCAAGGACCGCCTGACCCGGGAACTGGAACTGGCCTGCCGGGAGAAGAGGGTGGTGCTCCTCTTTAAAGAACTGGCCCACCTGGGAGTTCTGGAACAGATCTTCCCCCACGTCTCCCTGAAGCCGGAGAACACCCGCATCCTGGGGAATATTGAAGAGCTCTACCTGATGCAGGAAGAGGAGGAGCGGGAAAAGATCAGCCTCCTGCCCCTGTATCTGGCCGGCCTCCTCACGGGGGCCCCCGCCAGGGAACTCTTTTCCCGGGTGAACCGCCTGCGCCTTACCCGCCGGGAGATGGAAATCCTCACCCAGGCCCTGGAGCAGGGAGAGGCGGCTGCCGATATTCTCACCCGGGATGGTTTACCCCCGGAGGAGGTTTATGGTATATTTAGTACGATGACCCCGGAGACCAGCCTCTACGTCCTGGCCCGGTCCGGGGATGCCCGGGCCCGGGAGTACTACCAGCGCTACACCCGGGACCTGAAGCACCTGGCCCCCGCCGTGACGGGGAAAGAGCTTTTAAACCTGGGCCTGGAGCCGGGCCCCCTCTTCAAAGACATCCTGAGCCGCCTCAAAACAGAAAAAATCAAAGGCAACATTCAAGGTATAGAGGACGAGATCCTTTTTATCCGGAAGCATTACCTTGCCTGAGAAAGGAATTGATCTTTCGTGCCCGCCCTTTTTTCCCTGGAAATGCTCTACCGCATCCCGGCAGTCATCATCGCCCTGGTCTTTCATGAATATGCCCACGCCCGGGTGGCCGACCACCTGGGGGACCCCACCCCCCGCTACCACAACCGGCTGACCTTAAACCCCATAAACCACCTGGACCCCATCGGCATGCTGATGCTCTGGATCGCCCGCTTCGGCTGGGCCAAACCGGTACCCATCAACCCCATGAACTTCCGGGGAGACCGGCGCCGGGGGGTTATCCTGGTATCCCTGGCCGGCCCCCTGGCCAATATCCTCATCGCCTTTGTTTTCATGGTCCTGCGGAGGTGGCAATTCGTTAACCTTCCCAACGAACACCTGGCCAATCTCATCTTCATCATCATTTTCTTCAACCTCATCATCGCCGTCTTCAACCTGATCCCCGTGCCGCCCCTGGACGGGTCCAAGGTCCTGGCCAGCCTGCTGCCCCACCGGTACGACTATATCTTCGCCCAGCTGGAACAGTACGGGTTCCTGATCCTCATCCTCCTCATCTTCAGCGGCGTCCTGGGCAGCATCCTGATACCCGCCGTTTCATTTCTCTACAATCTCCTCTTCGGCCTGGTCTTCTTGATCATCTGAGGGAGAAAGAAGGTGTAAAATTATGGAAATAGAATCCATCTTCAGCGGCATGCGCCCCACGGGCCGCCTGCAGCTGGGAAACCTCTTCGGAGCCCTGGAAAACTGGGTTGAGCTGCAGGACCAGGGGCACCGGTGTTTTTACTGCGTGGTGGACTGGCACGCCATGACCACCGCCTACGACGATCCCGGGGAAATCCGGGAGAACACCCTGGAGATCGTGACGGACTGGCTGAGCGCCGGCCTTGACCCGGAAAAATCCGTCATCTTCCGCCAGTCGGATGTGAAGGAACATGCGGAGCTCCATCTCCTCTTCTCCATGTTTACGCCCCTGTCCTGGCTGGAGCGCTGCCCCACCTACAAGGACCAGATCCAGCAGATCGACCGGACGGACCTGCGCACCTACGGGTTCCTGGGCTATCCCCTCCTGCAGACGGCGGACATCCTCCTCTACCGGAAGGTCTTCCCCGAGCCCAAGACCCTCTTAAACGAGTACAAGCTCATTCCCGGCCTGGACGGCCGCAAGATGAGCAAGAGCTACGGCAACGTCATCCACATGTCGGCGGGCCCGGAAGAGGTGGCCGAGAAGGTGCGCCTCATGGTGACGGACCCCCAGCGGATCCGCAAGACGGACCCCGGCGACCCCGATGTCTGCACCGTCTACAAATTTCGCCGGATCTTTGACGCCGCCGACGCGGAAGGCTTTGCCGCCCGCTGCCGTAAGGGGACGGTGGGCTGCGTGGAATGCAAGAAGCACCTGGCCGCCCGGATGCAGGAGACCTTAAACCCCCTCCACGAAAAGCGGCAGGAACTCATGAAAGACCCGGGCTATCTGGAGGACGTCCTCAGGTCCGGGGCCGGGAGGGCCGGGGCCGTGGCCCGGGAGACCATGGAGGAAGTCCGGGCAGTCATGGGCCTGGGATAGGCAGGAGGGGTGGTTATGACCTACCAGGTAAAGCTTCCCGTTTTCGAGGGCCCCTTCGACGCCCTCTTCTACCTGATTCAAAAGGCGGAAGTGGATATTTACGATATCCCCCTGGCCAGGATCACCGACGACTACCTGGAGTACCTGAAGCAGATGGGGGAGCTTAACCTGGAAATCGCCAGCGAGTTCCTGGTCATGGCCGCCACCCTCTTGAAGATCAAATCCCAGCGCCTCCTGCCCGCCGGCAAGGAGGAGGCGGAAGAGGAAGAGGACCTCTTCGCCGACATCATGAGCCAGGAAGACCTGATCGCCCGCATGCTGGAGTACAAGGCCTTCCAGGAGGTGGCCCGGGAGCTGCGCCACATAGAAGAATCCCAGAAGCGGGTGTATGTACGCACCCCCGACGGCAAGGATATCCTGGGGGTGACGGGGGATACCTGGGAAGGGGAGGAAGTGCCCTTAACCTCCCTCTTCAGCGCCCTGCAAAACCTTTTGGACACCATCGATGTCCGGGTGACGGAGATCGACCCGGAGCGCTACTCCGTCATGGAGATCATGGAAGAGATGGTGGGCACCATCCACAGGGCGGGGTCTAAGGGCGTGGAGTTCAGCGCCCTCTTTGCCCCGGGGGAGAGCAGGACCAAGGTCATCCTCATGTTTTTTGCCCTCCTGGAGCTGATTCGCCGCAAGAGGGTCAAGGTTTGGCAGGAAAAGAACTTCTCCATGATCTATATTCAGGCCAGGCAGGAGGGGTAGGAAGCCATGGATCTACACGGAATTATCGAAGCCATCCTTTTTATCGCCGAGGAACCTTTGAGCCAAAAGGAAATGGCGGAAATCACCGGCTGCGGTTTAGAGGAGACGAAGAAAGCCCTCACGGGCATCATGGAAGAGTATGAACAGAAATCGGGCCTGCAGATCCTGCAGGTGGCGGGAGGCTACCAGCTGGCCACCCGCCCGGAGGCCGCCCCCTATATCCAGAAGATGGAGCGGGAGGGCCACACCCTGCGCCTGTCCCAGGCGGCCATGGAATACCTGGCCATCATCGCCTACAAACAGCCCGTCACCCGCATCGAGATCGAAGCCATCCGGGGGGTCCGGGTGGATAAGGTCCTGGAAAACCTCCTGAAGAAGAAGCTCATCCGCATCACCGGCAGGAAGAGCGTCCCCGGCAGGCCCATCACCTACGGCACCACGAAAAAGTTTTTGCAGTACTTCGGCTTAAACGACTTACGGGACCTGCCGCCCCTGGAAAACTTCACGGACATGCAAAAATCCCTGTAAAAGGGGATATTTTTTTTGCCCGGGACAAAGGCTAATAAGGAGCAGAAGGCCTGCCGAATGCCTACCGGAGCCCCTGCCGGCAGAAGCCCTGGGAGGCACCGAACCCATGACCTACCTCCTCATCTTCCTCACATTCCCTTTCCTTCTCTTCTCTCCCCTGAGAATAGATATCCTTTTTCTGCGGAAAGATAACAGGGATAAAATTTTCGTGACCCTCAAGCCCCTGTGGGGTGCCCT
Source organism: Syntrophomonadaceae bacterium (assembly GCA_003561835.1). Lineage (GTDB taxonomy): Bacteria > Bacillota > Dethiobacteria > PWVN01 > PWVN01 > PWVN01. The sequence goes on along the minus strand of PWVN01000136.1, from coordinate 1,403 downwards.
GAAGATCCCCGTAAACGTCGAGGAGGCCCGGGAAGAGGTGGACCCCGACGTGGTCCGGACGGTCAAGAAGGTGGACCCCCGCATCTACTGGCACCTGGCTTCTCTCCTCCCCCGGATGCGGGGCAGGGTGGCGGTGAAGGCCCTCACCCTGCGGGTGGATTTCAGCCTCGGGGACGCAGCGGTGACGGGGATGGCGGCGGGGCTCCTGTGGAGCGCGGCCGGGGGCCTGCTGGTCCTGGTGCGGGACTTTTTCAAGCTGCAGCAGACCCCCCGGGTGGCCATCAACCCCCTCTTCAACCAGGAGCAGTTTTTCAACCTTCACGCCCGGGGCAGCCTGGAGGTGAGCCCCCTCACCCTTTTCCGAATGCTGGGGGCCATGGCGGTCCAGCTCCTGAAAGAACTGAGCCGTAAGCTGGCCCGCTTCTGGCAGCAAAAAACCGTAAAGACATCCATAAAGGAGGGATAATTTTGGAAGATCACCCCATTCAAAGCCTGATGAAGACGGCCATGGAAAACATCAAAGAGATGGTGGATGTGAACACCATCGTGGGGGACCCGGTGGAGACCCCCGACGGCAGCATCATCATCCCCATCTCCCGGGTTTCCTTCGGGTTTGCCGCCGGCGGCTCCGAATTCGACAAACCGGACAAGCAGCCGGAAAAGGGGATTGAACTCCCCTTCGGCGGGGGCAGCGGCGGCGGTGTCACCGTGCAGCCCGTAGCCTTCCTGGTGGTGGGCCAGGGTCAGGTGCGCCTCCTCCCCGTGGACCATCACGCCATGCTGGACCGGGTCATCGACATGGCGCCCCAGATCATCACCCAGATCGAGAACATGCTGCAAAACCGGAGCCAGGCCAAACACTAGGGCAGATAGACAATCCATACCCCGGGTACAAAAATTACACTGTCAAAGTGTAATTTTTTTTCATATTTGGCCCCCGTTTGAATACGTATTAACAAATACCTTCCATCCATACCGGAGGATTGAAACCGTGGCGAAAAAAATCATCCTATTTGCCATACTCACCAGTTTACTTTTTTTTGTCTCTCCCGGCCTGGCCCGGGAGGAGGTGGAAATCACCTCGGAATCGGCCGTTCTGATGGACAAGGATTCGGGCAGGGTTCTCTACGCCCATAACCCCCACATAAGGCGCCCCATGGCCTCCATCACCAAGATCATGACGGCCGTCCTGGCCCTGGAACTGGGGAACCTGGAGGATGTGGTGGTGATCAGCCCCCGGGCGGCGGTGGTGGAGGGTTCCTCCATCTGGCTGGAGGAGGGAGAGGAAAAGAACCTGGAGGAGCTGGTCTACGGCCTGATGCTCCGCTCCGGTAACGATGCCGCCGCCGCCATCGCCGAACATCTAGCCGGTTCCGTGGAAAATTTTGCCCTCCTCATGACCC
>PWVN01000108.1 GCA_003561835.1 Syntrophomonadaceae bacterium | reverse complement strand
TCCTCCTCCAGGCGCTGCAGGATCAGGTCGAAGGGCCGCGCCCCCGTGGGGCAGAACTCGTTGCAGGCGAAGCAGGTGACACAGTCGTAAAGCCAGTCCACCTTTTCGCCCCGGACCAGCTTTTCAAACTCCCTCGCCCCCTCTTCCCGGCTGAAATCCATGTAAAAACAACGCTCCAGGCATTCCCCGCAGAAATCGCAGCGCTCTTCCTTGAACACGTTCATCATCACCTTTGCGGTAGGGTTTGGGGCCGCTCCGTGCGGCGCGCCGGCAGGCGCCCGGGGGGTAACGGCCCATGCGCCTTCTATCATATATGACCGGCAGCGGAGCGGTCAACCCCGGAGCGGTGCGGAAGGACATTTTGGCAGGGGCGGCCAGGGCATTTCCCGCACCCTTTTCTTTCCCTCCCCTGCCAGCTGTTTCATGCGGGAACGCATCTGGGAGTATTTTGGTTTGTGCAGCGCCCGTCCTTCGCTTCTCCCCTCGCCTTAACTGCTTCTTCGGCCGCATTTCAACCCGTCACGCCGTACAGGAAGGCGCCCCTTTCCGGGAAGGGTGGGGGGCGGGAAGGGGCGCTTTTCGCTTGGGGTGCAGGGAAATCCTGACCCTTGAGGAGGTATTTGGTTGATTCAAGTAACTTTTTCGGGCCGGGTTAGTGACCCACCAACTGCTCCTCCCAGCTTACCGTCAGCTGCCCTCCGCGGAAGCTCCCGCGGATTGAGCGATCCATGTAGTTCTGGGCGATGTGGCTGGCCTGCGGCGGTCGGCCAAAATAGCGGAGCTGGCTGGAAGATTGTTCAAAGGCGGGGTCGGCGAACAGCCAGCCCTCGTCCTCCAGGTAGAATTCCGCCCAGGCGTGCCGGTAGCCGCGCAGGGAGAGGGACTCGCCTTCATCCAGCCGGAAGACGTCGCCCGTGCCGGCCGGGTCGGTGTAGCCGTTGACCACCCGCGCCGGGATGCCCGCTGCGCGGCAGAGGGCGGTGAAGAGGGAGGCGTATTCCTCGCAGACCCCTTCCCCGTGGCGCAGCGCGGCCAGGGCGCCCGTGTTGCGGTGGGGCGAGCCGGCGTCGTAGCGCAGGTGCTCGATGACGAAGGCGTAGAGGGCCTGCGCTTTTTCGCGGCCGCTCCCGAGGCCCTCGGTGAGCTGCCGCGCCTTGCCTTTGATCCCGGAGTGGTCACTCTCCACCTTGGGCGAAGGCTCCAGGAATTCTCTAAGGTCGTGGACGGCACCTCCCTCCAGCAGGCTGGCGCCGTCGTCCCCGATGGCGGAGAGAAGTGTGTAGTCCATGATCACCACCTCGCTCTCTCCCGGGGCCAGGGTGGGCAGCTCCACCGTCATGCTGCGGGAAGCGAAATCCCAATCGTTCAGCGAAAGCGGCGCATGGCTGAAGCGCTCGTCCAGCAGCACCTGGTAGGGAGAATCGAGCCCGGCGAGAAGCGGGATCTCCAGGGTGATGTTCCGGGAAGGTTCGGCCCCCTGGTTGCTTACTTTCACCTCAACCTGCAACCCCCAGAGGAGAACTTCGTCCAGGGCTGCTGCCGCCATTTTGCTCTCCGGTGCTTCCCGCAGGGCGGCAGCGGCCGGCTGGACGGGCTCCTGTTGGTTCTTCTCGGCTTTGACGGGAGTTGCGGAAAGGGGGCTGTGAAGGCAAGGAAAAAAAACAGCCAGCAGCAAAAGAAAACCGGCTGCTGCGGTGAGCATTTTGCAGAAACCCTTAGCGTTTTTCTCCATCGCTCGTCCCTCCATTTTGAGGGACCGACAGCCGAAAGAAAAATCCGGCAGCAGCCGGACCGGGATCGGGGGATCCTGTCTTCGGCAGCCTGGCAATCGTGGCCCGCCTGGCGGCGAGCGGTAGACCCATGGCTTTGCGTCCCGGCCTTTCGACCGGTTTGCCTTTGTCGGTCAGGTAGTTTGAGATTCTTCAAGAACGAAAGCATTAAAAACGAAACGGAAAGCGAAGCCCAAAGCTTTACGGAATCAAAAAAACCCGCCTGTTTCAGGAAGGCGGGTGTTTCGACCGTTTCAATCAAACAAAAAGATGAACCGGCAGCTGGCTGGCTTGTACGGCATCGGCCGCAACAGCCCCTGTAGCTTTGCGTCCCGGCCTTTCGACCGGTTTGCCCTGAAACAGTTCACACGAATTGATTTTTTTTTAATCATATAGGACGAAAAGGGACCTGTCAAGTTGTTTTTGCATTTTTTCTAAATATTTTTTATCTCGGAAGGTTTTTCCGGAAGGGATTTTTGTTTCCGTATAGAAAATAATTTAAAATGAATTTCCATACCAAAACAATATTAATTATTTTTTTTCGCGCTCCAGGGGGCCATAATGCAAGAAGTCAATCGGGAGCTTTGCTTATTTGTTTTTCGGGAGAAGTTGTTTGTTGAACAACCCATGAGGATTCGAAGTTATGTCGAAGCTTGCGCCGGGGAGGAATAAGGCATTGGAGAAAAACGCTCAGGCCTCGCTTTTCAGCCGCTTACAGGACATTCTTTCTCGCGTTAGCAGTGAGGACCTCGGAAAAGAGCTGGCTTCTTTTCACAGCGCTGCGTTCAACC
>PWVN01000207.1 GCA_003561835.1 Syntrophomonadaceae bacterium | reverse complement strand
TCCCTACTTTACCCCGGAGACGGTGGAGCGGGAGAAGGGCATCATCGGCCAGGAGATCCGCATGTACGAGGACAACCCCCAGTGGCGCCTCTTCTTCAACCTCCTAAACGGGCTCTACCGGGAGCACCCCGTCAAGATCGACATCGCCGGCACCGTGGAGAGCATTGGGGAGATCACCCCGGAAATCCTCCGCCGGTGCTACCGCACCTTCTACCATCCCAGCAACATGGCCTTCTTCGCCGTGGGGGACTTCGACGGCCCGGAGGTCCTGGACCAGGTGGAGGCCAACATCGGCAAACGGAACTACCAACCCCTGGGGGACATCCGGCGCTACTACCCCCGGGAGCCGGAAGCCATCCACCAGAAGCGGGTGACCCAGGAGATGGTGGTCTCCCAGCCCCTCTTTTACCTGGGCTTTAAGGATACGGACGGGGGCTACAGCGGCGAGAGGCTCTTTACGAAGGATATCGTGACGGAGATCCTCCTGGAGGTCCTCTTTAGCTCTTCCTCGAAGCTCTACAACCGGCTCTACGAAGAGGGCCTCATCGACGACGATTTCAGCGCCTCCTTTACCGGCCACCGGGATTACGGCCACGTGATCATCGGGGGGGAGACCCGGGACCCCGATGCCCTGTACGGCCGCATCCTGGAAGGGATCCGGGGCTTTCGGGATGAGGGCATCCAGGCCGGGGACTTCGAGCGGCAGCGGAAAAAGCTCATGGGGCAGTTCCTTAGGGACTTCAACTCCCTGGAGTTCATCGCCAACAACTACCTGGCCTACTATTTCCGCGATATCGATATGTTCGACTATATAAAGATCCTGGACCGGCTGCAGGTTAAGGATGTCCAGGAGCGTCTGGCGAGCCTCCTCCGGGAGGAGAACAACGCCGTTTCCGTGGTGGAGCCGGCTTGAAAAAGGCGCCGGCATGCGGCAGCGGTAGGTAGTCCATCCCGCTGCCCTGTACCTGTCGGGCCGCCCTTTCCCCCCAGGTCCCCATCCTATAGTACATGAAAATTTTTCTCCACGGCAGGAATAGGGCGGGGTTTGGAGAAATGGGTATTATTTGTAGTGCAAGGAGGAGTCTCCGTGACAGAAAAAATCAGCTTGCTGAAGGTGGAGGACGCGCTTTCCCTGAACAGAAAGAAGGTAGTGGAGAATTACAAACAGTTTGTCAACCCGGGGCTAACCACCCTCCTGAGTCTGGTGGATATGGACAGGCCTTTTGCCAGGGGGGAGGGCACCCGGGTATGGGATTACCAGGGCAATTCCTTTTTGGATTGCCTGTCGGGCTTTGGCTCCCTCAACTTCGGGCACAACCACCCGGCCATCCTGGAGGCCATCGAAAAGGTGAAGGGGCGCCCCAGCCTGCTGCAGTCGGCCTTAAGCCCCCTGGCGGGGGCCCTGGGGAAGAACCTGGCTGCCCTGCTTCCCGGGGACCTGCAGAACACCTTCTTCTGCAACAGCGGTACGGAAGCGGTGGAGGCTGCTCTGAAGCTGGCCCGCATCATAACCCACAAACCTCACGTCGTGACCACCAAGGACTCCTTTCATGGAAAGACCATGGGCTCCCTTTCGGTTACGGGTAGGGTCAAGTACCTGCAGCCCTTCGGGCCCCTGCTTCCCGAAATCAGCGTTGTCCCCTTCGGAGACGTCTCGCAGCTGGAAGCGGAACTGGCCAAGGGCAACTGTGCCGCCTTCATCGTCGAACCCATCCAGGGGGAGGGAGGCATCAATTTGGCCCCTCCGGGATACCTGGAGGAGGCCCGGAGGCTGTGCACCGAGCACGAAACTCTCATGATCGTGGACGAGGTTCAGACGGGTTTCGGCCGGACGGGCTACAACTTCGCTATGAATGAGATCGAGGGTTTCGCCCCCGACGTGGTTTGCCTGGGCAAGTCCCTGGGTGGCGGGATCATGCCCATCGGTGCCATGGTGACCACGGCCTATCTTTGGAACAAAGCCTATGGAGGCATCGAAAAATGCCTGCTGCACAGTTCCACCTTCGGCGGCAACGCCTGGGCCATGGCGGCGGGAATCGCCGCTGTGAACCTCCTGGTGGATGAGGACCTGGCAAAGCAGGCCCGGGAGAAGGGGGACTACCTGCTTCAAGCCCTCCGGGGCATTAAGGATAAATATGACCTGATTGAAGACGTGCGGGGGAGAGGGCTCTTCGTGGGAGTCGAATTCTCCTCCTCCAAGGGTATCTTGAACCGGATCACGGATACCATCGGCACCAAAGTAACCCATGATTACCTGGGCTCCCTGATTGCCGGGGACCTGTACAACCAGCACAACATCATCGCCGCCTATACCCTGAACAACCCCAACGTGATCCGCCTGGAGCCCCCGCTAACCATCTCTTACGAAGAACTGGATTATTTAGTCGCTTCCCTGGAGAAGGTCGCTTCCCCGAAAGCGGGGATGCTGGGCATTGCGGCCAAGGCGGGGATCGGGAAACTGGGTTCGGTCTTGAAAAAGGCGGGAAGGTAGGAAAATACCCGCCGTGCCGGTCTCCGGTGCTGAAATTGAAGGACTCCGGATTGATATGCACCGGCTGCAG
>PWVN01000198.1 GCA_003561835.1 Syntrophomonadaceae bacterium | reverse complement strand
CGTTCTGGTCATCGCCATCGTCTCCGCCATCATCACCCCCCCGGATGTGTTCTCCCAGCTCCTCATGATTGGGCCCCTGATGCTTCTTTACGAGATGGGGGTTTTCCTGATCCGCCTGACGGAGCGGGGAAGGGCCCGGCAGGAGAAGCGCCAACAGGACCGCTGACGAAAAAATACGAAAGACGGGTTAACAATCCCTGCAACCCGGGGATTTTTTTCTTTGGGAAAGAATATAGTGTAACGTCTCTGCAAAATATCCGCAAAAATGCAGGTTATATACCGTAAAGGGAGAAAATATCCTGTGGAAGGGAATTTTACATACACAAAGGAGGAATTCTTTTTGGCCAAGAAACAGCTGAAACCTCAAATCCTGCTGGCCCCCGTGCCCGCTGCCCTGATTTCCTGCGGCAGGGAAGGGGAAGAACCCAACATCATCACCCTGGCCTGGGTGGGGGTGGTCTGCTCCGACCCCCCCATGGTCTCCATCGCCGTGCGGCCCGGCCGCCATTCCTACGACATCATCAAGGAAACGGGGGAGTTTGTGGTGAACATCCCCCTGGAAAGCCAGGCGGAAGTGGTGGACAGCTGCGGCAGGGTGAGCGGGCGAAAGGTGCAAAAATTCCAGCGCTTCAACCTGACCCCCCAAATGGGGGCCCTGCAGCAGGCCCCAGCCATCTCTGAGTGCCCCATCAGCCTGGAGTGCCGGGTGCGGCAAATCCTGCCCCTGGGGGCCCACCACGCCTTTCTGGGCGAGGTGGTCGGCGTCCAGGTGGAGGAAAGCATCTGCGACGAGAAGGGCAAGGTGGACATGGAGAAGGCTCCCGTCCTGGGCTATGCCGCCGCCGGCCAGTATCTAGGGGTCAGGACCCTGGGCCTCCCCATCGGGTTTTCCCTGAAAAAGTAAGGCCCTGAGGGAAAGAGAGGGAAGGGGTACAAGGAGAAGGAAACAGCGAAGAGAAAAAAGCAGCAAGGAGAAGGAGGCGGCACAAGGACTAAGGAGCGGGAAATTGTATTTACAAAAGTTAAAAGTTTCACTATAATAATATTATATCCAGCAACATTTGGCGCAGGGAAAATTTACCGGTTTCTCTGATCAAGGCTGCTGCCGGCAGGCCCCGGGGGCTTTCCGGATCTTTGGGCCGAAGGGAGGAAGGTGAGAGGGATTGCGGGATGCCGTCATCGTGGAAGCTCTACGCTCCCCCATGGGGAAGAAAAAGGGATCCCTGCGGGATACCCGTCCCGACGACCTCCTGGCGGAGGTCATCAACGCCCTGCTGGCCCGCACAGGACTGGACCCCCGCCTGGTGGACGACCTGCTGGTGGGGTGCGTCACCCAGATCGGGGAGCAGGGGCTCAATGTGGGGCGCCTGGCGGGGCTCATTTCGGACCTGCCGGCGGAGGTGCCCGCCGTCAGCCTCAACCGTATGTGCGGCTCGGGGCTTCAGGCCTTGAACTGGGCGGCCCAGGGGATCATGTCGGGGATGCAGGATGTGGTTCTGGCTGCAGGGACGGAGAGCATGACCCGGGTTCCCATCGGCAGCGACGGGGGCCCCTTGAGCCCGAAGGTGGAGGACAAGTACCGGATGGTCCACCAGGGGATATCGGCGGAAATGATTGCCCAACGGTGGAGCCTGACCCGGGAAGAACTGGACGCCTTCGCCTATGAAAGCCACATGAAGGCCCTGAAGGGGCAGCGGGAAGGGGCCTTCGGTCGGGAGATCGTCCCCGTCAGGGGAGTCAACGGGGAAGGGAAGGAGTTTCTTTTTGCCCGGGATGAGACCATTCGGCCCGAAACCACCCCGGAAAAACTGGCCGCCCTGCCCCCCGCTTTCCAGGAGGGAGGCGTCATCACAGCCGGCAACTCCAGCCAGATCACCGACGGTGCTGCCGCCATGCTGGTTATGTCGCGGGATAAGGCTGAAGAACTGGGGTTTAAGCCCCGGGCCCGGTTTGCTTCCGGCGCCCTGGTTGGCGTTGACCCCACCATCATGCTGACGGGGCCCATCCCGGCCACCCGAAAGGTGCTGGCCAGGGCCCGCATGAAGGTTGAAGATATCGACATTTTTGAGATCAACGAGGCCTTTGCCCCCGTTGTCCTGGCCTGGTTGAAAGAGCTGGCCCCCGACCCCCGGAAAGTCAATCCCCTGGGAGGGGCCATTGCCCTGGGGCATCCTCTGGGCTGCACCGGGGTCCGCCTGGCCACCACCCTCCTCCATGAGCTGGAAGATAGGGAGGAGCGCTTCGGCCTGGTGTCCCTGTGCATCGGTTGGGGGCTGGGGATCGCCACCATCCTGGAGAGGCTTCCCTGAGGAAGGCGATGGGAGAGAAGGAAGAAGAGCAGGCATCCCCGGGGAAGGGCCTGGGCGCAGGGGGCCCGTTGGCAGAATTCAATCAAACGAGAAAAAGGAGGAGTCGTATTCTATGGCCTATGAAAAAATTCTGGCAGGGGTGAAGGAAAAGGTAGCGGAGAACCCCCTGGAGGGGACGGCAGTCTATCAATTCCGCCTGGATGGCGAGGAGGGCGGGGACTTCTACGTGGACATCGTGGAGGGAAAAGGCCAGGTTCACGAGGGCCTGGCGGAGGAGCCCAGCCTGACCGTCAGCATGACGGTGGAGGACTTCAGGGCCCTGGCTGAAGGGAAGATGAGCGCCACCTCCGCCTTTTTTTCCGGCAGGATCAAGATCAAGGGTGATATGTCCCTGGCGCTGAAGCTCCAGTCCCTTCTGGGGTAGAAAAACCCTTTTCCCCGGCACCGGGTGCCTTTACTCTGCCAATTGAGCTTTGAAAAACCTTTGAAAAAATTCTTTAAAAATTCGCAAAAAGGTCTTGACAAAAAAGCCTGTCCGTGAGAAAATAGCATTACCAGATTCCGAGAGACTGAAAGACGAACCGGGTGCAGCTTCGGAGGGACTCGGAGGAAGAGGAAGGCGAAAGCCGGAATCGAACCTCAACGAGATCCAGGGGGGCTGGACCGCCGCAGGGCCGCAGGTGGAAAGTTGCTGCAGAAGGGATTGAAACCTCCTGAGCAGCAACGGGGAAGCCTGGAGTAGCCCGGGAACGGGAGTCACGAAGGCCGGAGATTAAGGATAAAACCACTGTGTAAGCAGAGGCGGAAACTTAATCGGAGATGGTCGGTAGGATACCCGGCGGGGAGTTGGAAGGCCTGTTGGAATCTGGTGCTTTTATGGCCGGTAAGTTTACTTTCGGGGTCAGGCCCCCAAAGTAAACTTATTTTTTTTCCCTTACCTGCCGGGCCGCTTCAGCTCGGCGATGTGGGTCAGGTTCCGGTATTCTTCGTTATAGTCCAGGCCGTAGCCCACCACAAAAATGTCCGGCAGGTCGAATCCCTTGTAGTCCACGGGCACATCCACGATCCTCCTCTCCTCCACATTTAAAAGGGTGCAGACCTTCAGGCTGGCGGGGTCCCGGGTCTTCAGGTTCCGCAGGAGATAATTGAGGCTCAGTCCCGTATCCACGATATCCTCCACCACCAGGACGTGCCGGGAAGCGATGTTCACGTCCAGGTCCTTGGTGATCCGCACGATCCCAAAGGGGTTGGCGTTTCCCCCGTAGCGGGAGATGCTGATGAAGTCCAGGGTAAAGGGGGTTGAGATGTGCCGGCTCAAATCCACGGCGAAGTAGACGCTCCCCCGCAGGACGCTGATGAGGACCGGGTCGTCCCCCTGGTAATCCCGGGAGAGGGTTTCCCCCAGTTCCCTAACCTTCCTCTTGATCTCCTCTTCTGTCAGGACAACCCGCAGGCCTTCTCCCATGATACCATCCTTTCCTTAGCTCAGGTCTTCTTCCATTCCGAATTTTCGCAGCAGGCTCTTGATATCTTTGCTGTACATGATCTTGATATTGACATCGGGGTAAAGCTTTTTTAAGCGGCGGATCTTTTTGTTCTTCTTCCAGACCAGTTTCTGCCTCTGGGTGGTGAGTTCCAGATACACGTCCTGTTCCGGCAGATAAAAATCCGGGGCGAAGGCTTCGGTAACGTTGCCGTCGCTGTCCCACTCCAGGGGAAAGACCCGGGGCTCGTACTCCCATTTGATGCGGTAAAAATCCAGCATCCTGGCGAATTCCTCTTCGCTGGCATGCATGAAGGACGCCCCCGCCTCCTGCCCTTCGTCTTCCCTTTCGGCAGCCCCGGGGAGCGCTTCCCGGGGCCCGGCCACTTCCCGGTACTCCCCGTGGATCCGGTAGGCCTTGACGATGATATCGGCGGCATCCTCGTGGCTGACCCGGTCCGTATTGACGATCAGGTCATAGAGGTGCAGGGAGGCCCAATCTACCCCGAAGACCCGCTTCAGGTAGCGTTTCTTGGTTCTTTCCTGTTCCATGATGAGTTTTTGGGCCGCCTCTTCCCCCAGGTTGTAGTGCCTCATGACCCTCTGGATCCTTTGGGCCTTGCTGGCGGCAATTTTTACATGCAGGGAGGGCGGGAAGTCCTTGAAGAGGACCTGCCCCCCCCGGCCCAGGATCACCAGGTCCTCCCGGATGGCCAGGTCATAGATGTATTCGTGCAGGGCATTGATGTACTCCTTGGAGTAGGGGTTCTTGGAGACTTTTTTGGGGTTTACGGGAGCGCTGGAGCCTTCCTGCATGAAGACGGGCAGGTTTTCCGTGACGGTTTTCTTGCTGACCAGGGTGAAGCCCAGCTTTTGGGCCACCAGGCCGGCGACGGCATCGCCGCCGCTGGCAAATTCCCGGGATATGGTGATGACGCCCACTCTCATACCTCCTAGTGTTCTCGTCCCTTCACTACCATTATATACTTACAGGCCGCCTTTTTAACAGGGTTCCGGGAAAAAAGAGGGGTTTTTTTGCGGAGGCTTTTTCCTGCCGCCGGGGAAAGGGACCTGACGGAAATTGTCTCTTGCCCCGCCTCTTTCCCCGGTTATATAATAAAGCCAGAGAAGGAAGGGGGCAGCCGGATGGATCCCGATATCCAGATCAAGGAAGCCGAGCATGTCTTGAAAAATATCATTGACAGCGTCCAGGACGCCATCTCCGTGGTGGACGAGAAGGGGATGGGCCTCATCTTCAACAAGGCCTATTACCGGTTGACGGGGTTGGAGGAGAAGGATGTCATGAACAAGCCTGCCGCCGTGGATATTGCCGAGGGGGAAAGCATCCATATGAAGGTCCTCGAGACCGGCAAGCCCATCCGGGGCGTCCCCATGAAGGTGGGCCCCTACCGCCGGGATGTGCTGGTCAGCTGCGCCCCCCTCGTCATCAACGGGCACCTGCGGGGCAGCGTGGGCATCATCCATGATGTTTCCGAGATCCGCTCCCTCTACGATGAGCTGAAGCTGACCCGGCAGAAGGTGCGGCACCTGGAAGCCAAGTACACCTTTGAGGATATCATCGGCCAGAGCGAAAAGATCAAGGAGGCCATCAGCAATGCCGGGGTGGCGGCTCTAACCCCCGTCAATGTTCTCCTGCGGGGGGACTGCGGCACGGGGAAAGAACTCTTTGCCCATGCCATCCACGATGCCAGCCACCGGCGGGAGAAGAAGTTTCTCAGGGTCAACTGCTCGGCCCTTCACGAGAACCTTCTGGAGAGCGAACTCTTTGGCTACACGGAAGGCTCCTTTACCGGGGCCCTGAAGAAGGGCCGGCGGGGCCTCTTCGAGGAGGCCGACGGCGGGACTCTCTTCCTGGATGAGATCGGTTCCATGAGCCTGAACCTCCAGGCCAAGCTGCTCCGGGTCCTCCAGGAGGGGGAAATCGTCAAAGTGGGGGATTCCAAGGCCGCCCCCGTGGATGTCCGCATCATCACGGCCACCAACGCGGACCTGGAGGAACTTCTCCGCCTGGGGTCCTTTCGCCGGGACCTTTATTACCGCCTGAATGTCTTCCCCATCTACATACCCTCCCTGCACGAGCGGCGGCAGGACATCCCGTTGATCGCCCGCCACTTTTTGAACCACATCTGCCAGGACTACAACCGGACGGGGGCCAGCCTGTCCCCGGAGGCCATGGATAAGCTCTTGAGCTACCAATGGCCCGGCAACGTGCGGGAATTGAAAAATGTCATCGCCCGGGGCCTCATCAACCTGAAGCGGGATGAACTGGTGGTTAAGCCCAAGCACCTGATGCTCCCCGGGGATCTGCCCCGGGACCGGGGCCAAAGGGAGGGGGAAGAGGGGCAGAAAGGGGAGACCTTAGCCGAGATCAAGGCCCGCTGCGAGGAGAGAGCCCTGGCCGGGGCCCTCAGGGAGTGCGGCGGCAACAAGACGGAGGCGGCCAGGCGGCTGGGGATCTCCATCCGCAGCCTCTACAACAAACTCCAGCGGTACGGCCTGGGGGAGCTAAAATAGCCGGACTTTTCCCTTCCTGCAGGAGAAATGGTTAACGACGTCAAATATACTAAACGAAATAAAAATTTCCGGGAGGGATCTTCTTGTTTAAAACCCGCATCACCGAAATGTTCGACCTAAAATACCCCCTGATCCAGGGGGGGATGCTGTGGCTGTCCCGGGCGGAGTTGGTGGCCGCCGTATCCAATGCCGGGGGGCTGGGAATCCTGTCCGCCGCCACGTTCCTTACCCGGGAGGAATTCCAGAAGGAGTTAAAACGCGTCAAGACATTGACCGCAAAGCCCTTCGGGGTCAACATCCCCCTTTTCCCCGCCCTCAAACCCCTGGACATCCAGGGATATATTGAAGCCATGGGGGAGGAAGGGGTGACGGTGGTGGAAACGGCGGGGCGAAACCCCGCAGAATATATGCCCCTCTTCCGGGAGCGGGGCATCAAGGTCATGCACAAGGTGACAGCGGTCCGCTTTGCCAAAAAGGCCCAGGAAATTGGCTGTCATGCCGTGGTGGTGGACGGGTTTGAGTGCGCCGGGCACCCGGGGGAGGAAGACGTTTCCTCCACCGTCCTGCTGCCGGCGGCCGTGGACGCCGTCGACATTCCCGTGGTGGCGGCGGGGGGCTTCGCCGACGGCCGCGGTTTGGTGGCGGCCCTGGCCCTGGGGGCGGAGGGGGTCCTCATGGGGACCCGGTTCATGATGTCCCGGGAGGCACCCATGAGCGACAACTTGAAGGAATACCTGACGACACTGACGGAACGGGACACCATGTTCGTGCTTCGCTCCCTGCGAAATACCGCCCGGGTCATCAAGAACGATGTGGCCCGGAAGGTGGCCGCCATGGAAGGGGAAGGGGCCACCATCGGGGACCTGATCCCCCTGGTCACGGGCAGCAGGGAGAAGGAGGTCATGGAGACGGGGGACATAAGCCGCGGGCTCCTGCACTGCGGCCAGGCCATCGGCCTCATCCGGGACTTTCCCCCGGCGGCGGAGATCATGGAGGAGATCATGGCGGAAGCGGCCGGGGCTGTGGCAAGGCTTTCGAGGAGCGGGAAAACCCCCTAGCGCGGGGGCCTGACTCCATCAACTACCCTGATAGTAGCCTGTCAATTTTCTGTCTTTTGGTGGTGCCTCCAAAGGGGCAAAGGGAGTCTTACCGGGCGGTATAGCCGCCGTCCACGAAGATGTCGGAGCCTGTGATGAAGGAGGACTCCTCCCCGGCCAGGAAAAGGGCCACCGAGGCCACCTCTGCCGGCTTCCCCAGCCGCCCCAGGGGGTGGGCCTCTGCCAGGTCCTTCAGGGTTTCCGGGTCCAGCTCCTTCTCGATCATGGGGGTTTCGATAAAGCCGGGACAGATGGAGTTGACCCGGATGCCGTCCCTGGCATATTCCAGGGCCATGTTGCGGGTCAAGAGCCGCATCCCCCCCTTGGAGGCGTTGTAGGCCCCGGCCCCGGGGAACCCCACCAACCCCAGGATGGAGGCCATGTTGATGATACTCCCACCTTTTTGCTCCTGCATGACGGGAAGGGCATACCTGGAGCACAGGTAGACGCTCTTCAGGTTGATATCGAGGACCCGGTCCCATTCCTCTTCCTCCATCTGGTGGAGGGGGGTCTGCTGGCCGATTCCCGCATTGTTGACCAGGATATCGATTCGCTGGAAGTGTTTGCGGGCTGCCTCCATGAGGCTTTTCACCTGGTCGGCCCGGGACACATCGGTTTTGTGGAAGAGGGCTGTCCCGCCTTCCTGCCGGACCCTGGCCTCAATTCCCTTCCCCTTTTCCTCACTGCGGCCTGCCAGGACGACCCGGGCCCCTTCCCGGGCAAAGAGGTGGACACAGGCTTCGCCGATCCCCGATGTGCCGCCGGTAATGACGGCCACCCGATCCTGCAATCTCGGCATTCTTCTCATTCCTTTCCCAATTTGCTGGGGGCAAAGGGGCGCGGTCTCTTCGCACGGTGTTTTTGTCCGCCTGAGGCCGGCCTGCCCCAAAACTTCCCTTTGCTTTAGATTTCCAAAAGAGGCCCTCCCTTATCCAGGAGGCTGTTTTTGTTAGGTTGTTTTGCCGGGAGTTTTGTGAGGTTGTTTTGCCGGGAGTTTTACCGCGGTGGCAGAAAAATTTTTCCCGGGCAAAAAAGGGTTTTTCAAGGAAGATACGGAATATAATTGTACCAGGAAATAAGCTTTTTTATACAGATAAGGAGGATCAAGATGCACAGGGATATTAAACTCATTATTTTAATGATCCTGAACTTTGCCTACACCATCAGCCTGTTTGGCGTGGTTTTCTTCTACTCCCTGATGGGCACCGTGGCGAAGGATAAGGTTAACATCATCATAACCGAGGCTACGGGGCTACAGAGGCAGGAAACCATTCTCTCCGCCAATCTGATGCCCGTGGTGGTGCAAAATCTGTTTTGGTTATCCCTGGCGGGGGCCATCTTCTGTCTCATCTGTATTTTTTTCATGCGCCATACCTTCCACTCCTTTTGGGCGCCGGCGTCCCTCTCCATCATCTCCTTTTTCGTGATGCTTTCCACCCGGAGCGCCATCTACAGCTTCTTGCCCGCTAGTACCGAAGGTGCGGCCATCCAGTACATGATGAACGTTTTGGAGCGGGCCCTGCAGGCCAACATCATGGTCTTTATCTTCGGACTCCTTCTCTTCTACCTGGCCTACCAGGGAGACAAGTATTTCATCACAAAAACCTAGTCAGGCTTCCCAGGGCCGGTTTAGCCGCCGTGGGGACCTTGGAAAAGACCCGGGAACAACGCCCCTTCCTTTGCGAAGGGGTTTGTTTTTCGGTGCAGGGGTTTGGCTGTTTTTGGAGAAGTATCCTATAACAGCGTGAGAAAGGGTGATGGTATTGGCAAACATACTGGCATTATCGGGGAGCCCCAGGCGGGGGGGCAACACGGACTTTATGATGGATACCTTCAAAAAGGGGGCCGAAGAGGCGGGGGCCCGGGTGGAGGTGCTGCGGGTGGCGGACCTGGACATCAAGCCCTGCACCCACTGCGACGGCTGCCGGGAGACGGGAGAGTGCGTGATCGCCGATGACATGGGGGAAATCTATGAAAAACTGGCGAAGGCCGATGGCCTGATCCTGGCTTCCCCCATCTATTTCGGATCCGTATCCGCCTATATCAAGGCGGCCATAGAGCGCTTTCAGATCTACTGGTTCATCAATTTCGGCAACGAGGAGCTCCGCCATTTGAAGGCCCCCGGTAAACGTCCCGCCGGCTTCCTGGCCGTGGGGGGCATGAAGAACAAAAAATACTGCGACAGCGTGCGGGTAACGGCGGAAGCCCTTTTCCTGAATACGCGCCTTACCTTCAGCAGCTTCCTCTGCCTCCAGGGCTATGATGAAAAGGGGGCGCTTGAGAAGGACCCGGAGGCCCTCCAGCGGGCTTACCGGGAGGGGCGGGACTTCGTATCGAAGAATTTTCAGGATTAACCGGCGGGTAGGTGGGAAAAATAGGGATATCCCTCCATGTTTTTCCTCGAAGGGGTTCTGAAAGGATATTCAAGGGAGGCTGACAATGGGTACCTTTGTTGATTTTCTAACGGAGAATGCGGCCCCGCTGACGGGGGAGAACCTCCTGAGTTTTGCCCTGGTCCTGGCGGCAGCCCTGGTCGTCAACCGGCTGGGTATTTTCTTCATCAACAAGTATGCAGGCAAAAAAGCAGAAGGGGGCCAAATGGGCCGG
>PWVN01000042.1 GCA_003561835.1 Syntrophomonadaceae bacterium | reverse complement strand
GGAATAAAGTGGGAGTTGAGTTGCCATGCTGATTACCATCATTTCTTCGGTTTTTGTCTTCGGGCTTTTGATCTTCTGCCATGAACTGGGCCACTTCATCGTGGCCAAGCGGGCGGGGGTGACGGTTCGGGAATTCGCCCTGGGTTTCGGCCCCAAGGCCGTCTCCTGGCATTCCGGGGGGACGGATTATTCTCTCAGGGTATTCCCCCTGGGGGGCTTCGTGCGCCTGGTGGGGGAGGACCCGGAGGAAGTGGAGGAGCCGGGGAGTTTTCAAAAACAGAAGGTGCTCACCCGTTTTGCCATCATCGCCGCCGGCCCCCTGATGAACTTCCTTTTGGCCGTGCTCCTTTTCTCCCTCATCTACTTTGCTTTCCTGGGAATTGCCACCTTTCCCGTCCAGGTGGGCCAGGTGACGGAGGGGGAGCGGGCGGAAGCGGCGGGCCTCAGGGAAGGGGATACCTTCCTCACCGTGGACGGGGAGGCCATCGAGACCTGGGAGCATGTGGTCCAGATCATCAACAGAAACCCCGGCCGGGAAATCGACATCGTGGTAGAGCGGGAGGGGGAGGTCCTGACCTTTTCGGTGGTCCCCAAAGCCGACGAGGAGACGGGCCGGGGTTTGATCGGCATCGGCCCCAAAAGCCAGCGATTCCTGCTGCTGCCGTCCCTGCGCCTGGGCCTTCAGAATACCTGGAACCTGATCAATTTGATCATCGTCAGCCTGGTGGGCATGGTGGCCGGCCGCATCCCCGCCGACATCGCCGGCCCCGTGGGGATCATCAGCATCGTGGGGGAGGTGGCCCAGACGGGTATCGTCAACCTTCTTTCCCTGTCGGCGGTCCTGAGCATCAATTTGGGCCTGATCAATTTGCTGCCCATCCCGGCCCTGGACGGCAGCCGCCTGGTCTTCCTGCTGGTGGAAGGGGTCCGAGGCCGCCCGGTGGACCCCAAGAAGGAGGGCTTCATCCACTTTGTGGGCTTTACCATGCTGATCCTCCTCATGATCATCATCGCCTACCGGGACTTGATCCGCCTGGATATTTTCCGGTGACGCCATGCTGAAGGAGAGAAGGAGAAGCCGCGGGGTCCCCGTGGGGGGCCTGGTCATCGGGGATGGGCATCCCGTCAGCCTCCAGTCCATGACCACCACCCCGACCCACCGGGTGGCGGAAACGCTGGCCCAGATCGAGGGTTTGGTGGCGGAGGGGGTGGAGATCATCCGGGTGGCGGTCCCCGACGAGGAGGCTGTCAGGGCCCTGAGGGCCATCAAGGAGAGGGTGAAAATCCCCCTGGTGGCCGACATCCATTTCAGCCACACCCTGGCTCTTAAGGCCCTCGAGGCCGGGGTGGACAAACTGCGGATCAACCCGGGGAATATCGGGGGCAGGGAAAAATTTGCGAAAATCGTTACCCGGGCCGGGGAGGGGGGGGTGGCCCTGCGCATCGGGGTCAATGCGGGTTCCTTAAGCCGGGGGGCGTTGAAGAAATGGGGCGGACCCACACCGGAGGCCATGGTGGAGGAGGCCCTGGACTACCTCCAGGTCCCGGAGAGGGCAGGGTTTTCCCGGGTTGTGGTTTCCCTGAAGGCCGCCGATGCCGCCACCACCATCCGGGCTTACCAACTCTTTGCAGAAAAGAGCGATTATCCTTTACATATCGGCATCACAGAAGCCGGGACCCCCTTCAAGGGGGCCATCAAATCGGCGGTGGGCCTGGGGTACCTGCTGCTGGAAGGGCTGGGGGACACCATCCGGGTGTCCCTGTCGGGGGACCCCCGGGAGGAGGTCCGGGCGGCCAAGGAGATCCTGCAGGCGGCGGGGGTGCGGCAGTTCGGGCCGGAAATCATCTCCTGCCCCACCTGCGGTCGCTGCGGCATCGACCTGCTGGCCCTGGTGGGGGAAGTGGAGGAGCGGCTCAAGGGCCTCAAGGAACCCGTAAAGGTGGCCGTCATGGGCTGTTCCGTCAACGGGCCCGGGGAGGCCAGGCAGGCCGACTTCGGCATCGCCGGGGGCAAGGGTGCCGGTATCATCTTCAAAAAGGGCAGGGTGGTCCGGAAGGTCCCGGAGAAAGAACTGGTCCAGACGTTGATCCAGGTCATGAGAGAAACGAAAATGAGGTGGGACGGGCCATGCGAGTGATCGCCATCGTACCGGCGTACAACGAGGAGAAGACCATCGGGGATGTCCTCAGAGTCCTGAAAGAAACGGATATCATCCATGCCATCGTGGTGGTTAGCGACGGCTCCACTGACGGCACCGTGGAGGTAGCCAGGGGATACGGGGTTACCGTCATTGCCCTGGAAGAGAACATGGGTAAGGGCGGGGCCATGTCGGCAGGGCTGGAGAGCACCGAGGGGGATATCATCCTCTTCCTGGATGCCGACCTCATCGGTCTGACCCAGGCCCATGTCCGCTCCCTGGTCCTGCCGGTGATGACGGGGGAGGCGGAGATGACCCTGGGCCTCTTCGACCGGGGCCGGATCGTTACGGACCTGGCCCAGAAGGTGGCCCCCTACCTGTCGGGCCAGCGGGCGGTGCGCCGCTCCCTGCTGGAGAAGATCTCCGATATGGACATCTCCCG
>PWVN01000174.1 GCA_003561835.1 Syntrophomonadaceae bacterium | reverse complement strand
CTTCCGACCATTGCGGAGCAGGTTCTTCCGCTGTTTCCGAATCCGGTTCTTCCGCCGTTTGCGGGGCCGGAGCAGGTTTCCCCGCTGCCGGCTTCCCTTCCCCCCTGTCCTGCCCGTAGTTGTCGATGACATCCAGCAGGGCCTCAATCCGGGTATCCAGCCCGGCATCGGCGGTGTGGCTGTCCAACTCCAGGGTCAGGGAGGGCTTGTCGCCCATGATATCCCGAAAATAGCCGGTGATAAAGGAGTCGGGGCCGCAGCTGAAATTCGTGACAAAAGCGCCGTAAAGCCGGGGGTGCTTCCTGACAAAGCGGGCTGCTTTCAAGAGGGCCTGGCCCGTAGACCAGTACATTCCTTCCAAGCCCTCTTCATCCTCCAGGGGCAGGAAATCATGGGGGATGACGGGGCACCCCCGGGTGGCAAACTTTCCGGGGATGGCCATATTGACCCCCCTGGAGAAAGCGTTGTAGGAACGGCCGAAGAGGACCACGGCCCGCCGGTTGTGGGACCGGGACTGGGATCGGCCCTGAAACTGGGACCGGTTTTCATGACCCTGTTCCCCCTGTTCTTGACCCTGGCTCTCCTGCTCCTGTCCTTGACCCTCCTGATCCTGCCCCTGCTCCTCCTGTTCCTGCGCCTCCAGGGCGTCCAGAAATACCCGGCCCTGCCGGCGGCATTCCCGGTGAAACTCCTCCTGGGCTCTCAGGGCCACATCAAAAGCCTGTTTGCCGATTTTCGCCGAAAAACCCAGCTCCCGGGCCAGGCCCAGGAAGGCATCCCGGGCCCCTTTATAGCCGCCGGCCATTTCCAGGACGGGAGCCAACACCTTCCGGCCCCTTTCCTTAAGCTCCGGAAAGGCCGACTGCAGGTAGTAAGGTTCCCCCTGGACAAAGGGGCAGGTGACGGCA
The DNA here is from genome assembly GCA_003561835.1 of Syntrophomonadaceae bacterium. GTDB lineage: Bacteria > Bacillota > Dethiobacteria > PWVN01 > PWVN01 > PWVN01. Next base: position 1,673 of record PWVN01000174.1, on the reverse strand, counting down.
GGCCCCTCCCCCCCCGGTACGGGCAGGGATTTCACGTGGGGCAAAAAGATGTAGTCGGGGTCTTCCGCCAACAACCCCGCCAGGAGGCCGTGGCCCAGCTCCACAGGATAGCAGTAGGCGGCTCCTTTTCGATCCAGCCCCTCCTGGTGCACCTGCCCCGGGGATACCACCTGGAAGCCCAGGGCGGCGAAAAAATTGTAATAGAGGGGGTAGAGGGTGGCGGCCATCAGGGAGATGCTGATGCCCACCCGCTCTAACCGGGGGCGAGTCAGGGGTCGGCTGAACTCCCTGCCGAATTTTTTCAGGGCCAGTTCTTCCCGCACCTTTACCAGGTCCGGGGCGTCTGCCTGCTCCCCTTCCTCTTTGAGGAGGTTCACATATTTGTTGCAGGCACCGCCAAAGGGATACGTCCGGCCCTTCAGGTGGACCCGCTGGATGCTGCAGGCCCGGTCGCAGCCCTCCTTCCCCCCGGAGCACTGGAAGGGCTTCCGGTAGGACACCTCCCGGGCGGCCAGCTCTGCCAGGTCATAGTAGGCGGGCTTTATGAGGCTCGAGTTAAGCCGCTGGTGGACCTCCAGGGCCACCCCGAAGGCTCCCATGAGGCCCGGCTCGGGCGGTACCAGGATTTCCTTTTCCGTCAGGGCAGCCATGGCCGCGGGGACGGCCCGGTTATAGCAGACTCCCCCCTGCATAAAGACCCGGCCGCCCAGCCTGCGGTTCCCCTTGACCCGGTTTTTGTAGTTCAAGCATATGGAATAGACCAGGCCGGCGGCAATATCCTCCAGGCTGGCCCCTTCCTGGATGGCCGTCTTGATGTCGCTGTTGATGAAGGCGGCACACTGGTCGCTGAAGTTCAGGGGGTTTTGGCTCCTGAGGGCCAGGGCGCTGATGTCCTCCACCCGGATGCCCAGGGATTCGGCTGCCGCTTCCTCCAGGAATGAGCCGGTACCGGCGGAGCAGGCCTCGTTCATGGCGTAATCGGCGGGGACGCCGTTTACCAGATAGGTGTACTTGGCATCCTGCCCCCCGATTTCCAGGATGGTGTCCACCTGGGGATCGAAATGGACGGCCGCCGTGGCATGGGCGATGATCTCATTGATGACGGCGGGGGTTAAGGCGTGGAGGGCGGCGATCTGCCTGCCGGAACCGGTAACCCCCAGGCCCGTTATAATTATGGACAGGTTAGGGCCCAGCTGCGCCAGGAGCTGCCGGTAGCATTCCCGGGCGGCGGCCACCGGGTCTCCCAGAGTGCGCAGGTAGCAGTTGGCCAGCAGGGCCTGGTCGCGGCGGCGGATCAGGACGGCCTTGGTGGTGGTGGAGCCAACATCCAGCCCCAGAATACAGGTATCGCCAGCCGCCACCTGACCCCGGGCCATCTGCTTGAAATCCACCTGATTGAAAAACTGCTGGAGGGGTGGCAGGCTGTCGAAACTGGCCACCTCGTCTTTAAACAGCGCGTTACTGTCCGTAACGGTTTCCGTCGCATGTTGCAGGGCCCACAGGGCCGCCCCCAGCGCTTCAAAGTAGGGCGCCTGCTGCGGAATAATCAAACCGGGAAGCTCCTGGCGCAGATAGGTCGCCATCATGGTGTTCTGGGCTGCACCACCCACCAGCATGATGTTGCGCCGATCAATTTTCTTCAGCAGTTCCAGAATTTTGCTGGCCATCATGCG
>PWVN01000210.1 GCA_003561835.1 Syntrophomonadaceae bacterium | reverse complement strand
CCTGCATTTCGCAGGAAATATATAGCAGCGACAATTAATGGTAAATTAATCCAAAGCAAACCAAGCAATCTGAAAACAGCAAGGAAATAGACATACAACGAACCAAAAAACCGCACAGCAAACTTTACATGTAATAATATGGCATTAAATACCACATGCATCCTGAAAATATAAGATAAATTTTCCTTTTTGTCCTTTTCCATATCACCCCATTTATGGTAATCGTGGATTACTGGGGCGCATGCCGTTTTTGCGACCACGCCTCATACCATTTTTGCACGTATTCGTCTGTTTTTGCTATTTCTTCAGCGTTGAGCACCCTAATCAGCTTGATAGGTTCAGGTAGGGCGAATATCTCCCTAAAGAGCTTGTTTAGTTCCGTATCCCTGGCTACGCCAAAGTATTTCAAATTCAAGGGAAGAATCTTGTTCTCTACCAGGAGCATATCACCCATATTTTCCTGTATATCCCTTTCCGTGACCTTCATACCTGCTTCTTTAGCATAAGCGCGCATAAATGTGAGGACAAACAGAGCCATGACCTTTAGGAAAACATAGCAGTCAATTCTTTCTGGTTTTTGAAACAGGACTCTTTCAAGATCTAAAAGACCCCTTAGTTGCTTGAAATCGACTTCAACTTCGTCTCTGCTGCGATAATTGGTAATTAGCATGTTGGCTCTTACCTTTTTTTTACTATGATTTGTGAGCAGGGCAAAGATTCCATCGTATTTAAGCTCTTGCTCAAGAGCCTGTTTGTTCCAGGACCAGCTAAAGGTGAGCAACTCTTGCTCTGACAGGGAAAGCTGACAGTCAACAAACTGCTGTACACAGGAGTCTTTCAGTAGCTTTTCTAGCTTCTTTTGGCAATACTCAAGTTCAGTGTGTTTACCTTTGTTGAGCCTGGCAGCAAAGTCTTGCAGTTTATCTGTAAGGGCTTCTTGTTTCTTTTCCCGGTTTTCCCTGTCTCTTATGGCCTGGAGTTCATGGCGATAAAAGACGCAGCGCACCTCAATTTCCCTGGTTGTGATGGAGCCTTTGGGGCGTCTTTTTTGACCAGGCTTAAGCTCGGGCTTGATGGTTTCTGTAAGAACCCAGCTTGTTTCATAGGCACTAAGAGGAGGATTGATATTGGCTTTAATTTCTTTGGTAGAGCGGTATTTGATGGGTATCCATGCTTCTTTTTGGTAAGCGGTGTCAATTTCCTGGCGTACCCTTTCGGTTGAAAGACCAGTTTTCAGTGGTGATAGCCAATAATTTTCCCGCCTTTCTTCCTGGTCTTTTAAATAAAAAATGTTGCTAGGGGTGGGGTAAATGCGATCCATAATCAGTTCCACCGGTCCCTCATCAGCTATGCGGTGAATATTTTCAAAGGCTTCTGGCAAGGTTTTTGCGTCATTGGTGTTGCCTGCTAGCACAGCAAATCCCACTGGTAGCTTTGAGCCAGAGGCTACAACAAGGCTGACAACAAGCTGAGCAAAGGATCTCTTGCCTCGTCCTGGGACTACTTTGTCCGCATCTTTAAATTTACCGTCAAGCTGCAAAACTGTTGTATCCAGCAAAAATTTGTCTAAAGGGATGGCCGCTTTTTTGCTTGTTCCCTTGATCATGGCGTAGAGAAATTCATCCATGTTTTCTTTTTTGGCACCGAAGGCACTCATAACTCTGCCGATCCGGTCATCATTTAATAGGGAGGGTTCAATCCCCAAAAGGGGCCCTGTACGCCATGTTTGGGCCATTTCTTCAAATTTGTAGGCCGGAGTAATGCGACGCGGATAGGCGATCATGTCAGCTACTAGCAGGCTGAGGATGATGCCGTGGCTGGGTATGGTTGTTTTTTTCAAAACCCCTCTAAGCTTATATTGTTCCTTCAAATATTCGATGGAGGTATGTTCTTCTCCTAGCAGTTCGTCGATATACCTGGCAAACCCCAGGTATTCCAGAATATACATCCCCATGAGTACCGCACCGGCAGGGGATGCTTCAAGGTTGTCAGAGTTGCCTAGCAGTTGAACAAATTCATCATACACTTCTGGTGGTAAGATCTCTTTTGCTGATTTAAGCACTGCAGCAATGTCGTTCATGACCAGTTCACACCCTTGTAACCATCAAGCAGTTGGACAGTTTTCATTATATCGCCTCCCAGGCAGTATTCTGAAAACATCATAACTTGCTTATGGATGGATGTCCAGGTAGTGCAATACCATTTATGTTAAATATTACATGATATATAATGTTTTTGCGAAATGCAGGATTAATAGTAGCCTGCTATAAACACTAATTAACCTAATCTTTCAATGTTTCACTAATCAGTTTAAACTTCTGTTCAAGGGATAAGAAAGCATCCACCATTGTGGGATCAAAGTGTTTCCCTTTGTCACCCACAATGATTTCAAGACTTTTCTGATGAGAAAATCCTTCCTTGTAGGGTCTTTCTGAGCGCAGTGCATCATAAACATCACTCAGAGCCATGATCCTGGCGGGTAACGGGATATTTTCTCCTACAATTCCGTCGGGGTAACCTTTACCGTCCCACTTTTCATGGTGTGAACGAGCAATTTGAACCCCCATGGTGATAAACCTGTTGTT
>PWVN01000121.1 GCA_003561835.1 Syntrophomonadaceae bacterium | reverse complement strand
GGAAAGGCTTTTCGATATCCCGAAGGAGAAGACCACCGGCAAGCCCCTGGCCGACTTTTTCCCCAACGCCCTCCTCCTGCGGGTCATCAATGAGAGAAAAGAGTTTAAAAATTATTACCACAGCCCAGTGGACGGCAAATACGTGGTGGTCAGCGCCATGCCTTTGCACATGGACGGGGAGTTCGTGGGGGCCGTTTCCACCGATAAGGACGCCACGGAAACCACCAACCTCATCTTCGAGCTGGAAGAAACCCGGGAAAAGCTCAAGCAGCTCCAGGATGAGGTCAGTGTCATCGTGGACCGTTACTCCTTCGACCAGGTGGTGGGCCGCAGCAAGGTCATCCAGGAAAAGATCGTCCGGGCCAGGCAGGTGGCCAGGACCAAGGCCAGTGTTTTGATTATCGGGGAAAGCGGCACGGGAAAGGAAATCTTCGCCCGGGCCATCCACCGGGAGAGCGGCCGGAAGGGCCCCTTCATCGCTGTCAACTGCAGCGCCATCCCCGAAAGCCTCTTCGAAAGCGAGATGTTCGGCTACGTGGGGGGTGCCTTTACCGGGGCCCTGAAGAAAGGGAAGTTGGGCAAATTTGAACTGGCCCACGAAGGCACACTCTTCTTTGACGAGATCGGGGACATGCCCCTGTACATGCAGGCCAAAATCCTGCGGGCCCTCCAGGAGCGGAACATCGTCCGGGTGGGGGCCGAAAACCCGGTGCCGGTGGACGTGCGGGTCATCTCCGCCACCCACCACAACCTGGACAAGCTGGTGGCGGAGGACAAATTCCGGGAAGACCTCTATTACCGGTTGAACGTGGTCAAAGTTGAACTGCCTCCCCTGCGCCACCGCAAGGAGGACATCCCGGTTTTGGTCAGCAACTTCATCCAGGAGTTCTGTTCGGAAAACAACCTCCAGGTGCCCCAGCTGACCCCGGAGGTCCTGGCGGCCCTCATGCAGCACGAGTGGAAGGGGAACATCCGGGAGCTGAAGAACACCGTGGAACACCTGGTGATCTTCTCCAAGAAAGGGCGCATCAATTTGAGCAGCGCCCCGGAATTCCTCCTGCAGCGGCCCTCCCGGGGCGGCGACAGCGACTCCAGCCTGAACCTGGAAAGGAGCATGGCAAAGGCGGAGCGGGAGATCATCGAGAAGGCCATGAGGATGGCCGGGGGGAACAAGAGCAAGGCGGCCAAGCTCCTGGGGGTCCCCCGCAGCACCCTCTACTACAAGCTGAACACCTACGGCATCAGGTAACTTGTGCAGGCGGTGCCGGATGTCGAAATTCCGGCATGTCCATATTCAGGCACTTTTTCGCTTCCGGTCCCCGGGAAAGAGGCGCTGCCGCCCCCATGGCTGCCCCCGGCCCCGGGACACTCCCCCCGGACTCCTGTAACCTGCAAAAGCCCGGCCCTACAGGCCTGCGGGGCTTTTTTTGTTGCGGCTTTTTAAAACCCCTCCCCCTGTCCCCGCCGGGGTGGGTGCCAGGCCGCTCCTGCGGACCGCCCCTGCCGGGGCCCCTCCTGCCGTCCCCTTTTTTGGCATGCTCCTTGCACGGGAATACAGAAAGGAAAGGAACCAGTTAAAAAAGCGGAGGTGCAAACGTATGAGCGAGACGAAGGAGTTTACCATACCCTACGGCAGCAGTTTTGAAACCGTCAGGGTACCGGGGAAGCAGCTCCTGGGGGTGTTCCTCCCCCGCAAGCTGGAAACCCTGGACTACCCCAGCAGGGCCATCCGGAAGGCCATCCGCCAGGGCCTGGAGGAAACCCAGATCACCGTGAAGGCCTCGCCTGCCAGCAGGGTGGCCATCGGCATTACCGACCGGACCCGGGTCACCCCCCATAAACTCTTCCTCCCCCTGCTCTTAAATGAGCTCAACGCCCTCGGCATCTCCGATGAAAAGGTCACCATTATCGTGGGCACCGGCATGCACGCTCCCGACACCCCGGAGGATATCCGCCGCAATGTGGGGGGAGAGGTGCAAAAGCGCATCCGCATCATCAACAACCACCCCCTGGAGGAGGGCCTGTACACCCGGATCGGCCAGACCTCCTACGGGACGCCCCTGAATTTGCACCGGGACTTTGAGGCGGCAGACATCAAGATCGTCACCGGAAACATTACCCCCTGCCTCATGGCCGGCTGGACGGGGGGCGGCAAGACGGTCCTTCCCGGCGTGGTCAACCGGGACACCATCTATTTCAACCACAAATTTTCCATGGACCAGCTGCAGAAGGCCAACCGGGGCGCCATGCTAGGGGTCCTGCCCCCGGAGAACATCGTCCGGGACGACATCGAGGAGGCGGCCACCCGGGCGGGGCTGGATATGGCTTTGAACAGTGTTTTGAATTATGACGAAACCCTGGTGCAGGTCCTGGCCGGGGAGCACCAGGAGATTCACCGGCAGGGGGTGGACCTGGCCCTGAAGGGGTTGGAGGCCCCTTTCCCCGAAAAGGCCGACATCATTATCGGGGGGGTGGGGAACCTGGGCTTCGACATCAGCTTCTACCAGGGGGGAAGCCGGGTCCTCCAGTCCCTGGACGGGGTCATCCGGGAGGGGGGCACCATCATCTTCACCTGCGAATGCCGGGAAGG
>PWVN01000112.1 GCA_003561835.1 Syntrophomonadaceae bacterium | reverse complement strand
GTAAAATATTATTAATTCCATCATGTGATAGTTTAGGACACAACCCATTATTAATATACCGAGAAGCATTCCTTGATTTACACTTTTTATACACACTTTAGAGTGGGAAAGGCATGCTATATGGTGCCATATAGGGGGATAAGGCAGAAGGAAATGGAAGCCCGGAATGCTTGACATACGGGGTTTGTGGCTATATAATGCTATAGAGGGTCAGTATAATTTTGTTGTTTGGGACCAAGGGGTCGCAGGTTCAAATCCTGTCGCCCCGACCATGAAGGGTTTGCGGGTGTAGCTCAATGGTAGAGCACTGGCCTTCCAAGCCAGCTACGTGGGTTCGATTCCCATCACCCGCTCCACTTGTTTTCTGTCCTGGTAGCTCAACCGGAAGAGCAACGGCCTTCTAAGCCGTGGGCTGGGGGTTCGAGCCCCTCCCAGGACACCATTGACATAACATTGCGGTGAGTGGCTTGGTCGGGATGGAGCCTCCAGACCAAAACCCTCACTCAAACTCAAAAACAGGCTTTAGGCCTGTTTTTTATGAGCTGGGTGTCTAGCCTTTCGTTGTGAATTTCTTGCATTTTTTACTCTGGTATGCTAAGATAGTGATTGCACTAGGCCCAAAAAGACTGGGCGAAAGTGCCAAAAACCCTTATACGGTGGGTGTAGCTCAGTCAGGTTAGAGCGCCAGGTTGTGGCCCTGGAGGCCGTGGGTTCAAGTCCCATCACTCACCCCAACTAGGATGATGAAGCCCCTGAACCGTTCAGGGGCTTTTGCTTATGGCCGCTCCTTGTTTTTCAATTTATCCAACAGCTTTGAAATCTTTTCCCTCTGCCGTTTCTCCCCTTCCGGGTCCAGTCTCAGGTCGAAGGTCAGCCAGCTTCCTTCCCGGGAACCCCTGGGGAGCAGTGTTCTCGGGACATCCATCTTGACTTCGCTCTCCCCCACGAGAACGACGGCATAATCGCCCTCAAAACGATCGATTACGGCCTTCATAACGGCATACCTCCTTTTAGCCCGGCGGTTTGCAGCCCCCGCACGGGACATACCCCGCCTTCTTGGCTTCCTCCACGGAATCAAACCAGATTTCGTTTTCAGGCAGGATGTTTTTTGCGTGGCGGCAGTCCGGGTCGTGATATTTATCCGACTTTTTGCTGCCCACATAAATGCCCCGGGAAGGTTCGGGTTCCGGGTCCGGTTCGGCAGACTCCGAAGGTTCGGGTTCCGGGTCCGGTTCGGCAGCCTCCCCGAAAGACGCCGGGGTATAGCGGTAAGGCTGCTTGACATTGATATCATAGGTTTGGCCATTCGTTGTAACAATTATCGTACCCTGTTTATCCGTCCGGTATATATCCACCCCCGCAGCGGACAGATTGGCCAGGGTTTCTTCATGAGGGTGGCCGTAGCGGTTGTTGGAACCGCACATGATAACGGCAACCCCGGGATTAACCGCCCGCAGGAAGGAGGAAGTGGTGCTGGTGCTGCTGCCGTGGTGGCCGACCTTCAATACAGTGCTGGTCAGCGTGTAGCCCCGGCCCAGTATCCGGCTTTCCGCTGTAGCTTCCACATCGCCCGTCAGCATGAAGCTGACCTGGTCGAAGGTGATTCGGACGACAATGGAGGCATTATTCAGGTGGGAGGAGGATGGGGAGGAGGGATGCAGGATCTGCATTTTGGCCCCGCCGCCCAGGTCCCGGGACATGCCGGCCCGGCCTTCGGTAAAGGGGATATCCTTCCGGTCGATCAGGGTCAGGTAATCTTCGAAGGTTTTGGTGGTATGGGCAACCCCCGGGTCTATCACTTCTTTTACAGGGAGGGCCTCCATAACATTGATCAACCCGCCGATATGGTCCGCATGGGGGTGGGTCCCGATCACCAGATCCAGGGAATGCACCCCCTGGGATTTCAGGTAGTTGACCACCGTGTTTCCCCTCTCCCCGGCGTCGATGAGAATGTTTTGGGATGGTGTTTGAATGAGGATGGCATCTCCCTGGCCCACATCGATGAAGTGGGCTTTGAGGGTTCCGCCGGGGGCTGTGGCGGAGGGAGGGGAAGGGGCAGCGTCCTCCTTCGCTACTTCTTTTTGGGTTTCAGTACCTTCCTCAGTTTCAGCCTCCAGGTCCGGTCCTTCCTGGGCATCCAGGTCAGGACCGGCTACTTCCTCCAGGTCCGGAGCAGGAGTCTCCTCCAGGATTTTGTAATCGTCCCCGTGGGCAGGTTCCTCTCCAGGGGGGAGCATGGCTGCCCCTACGGAAAAGGCCAGAAAAGATACCACCAGCATGATGGCAACGGTCTTTAACGGAGCCCGGGCCCTTACATCCTTAAAGAGCCTGATGCAGCCCACCAGGAAGCCGAACAGTCCCAGGAGCATGATGAAACCGCCGGCATCCCCGAGGCTTGAGAACAGCACCAGGGCGATGAACAGATACATCAATCCAGCGAAAAGCATCTTCCAGGGAGCCCCGGACCTGAAACCGGGGATCCTTCGGTAAATAGGCTCTTTGTCTTCCGGCAAAAAAACCCCTCCCCTGGTCAGTTATTTATTGCGGGTTTAATCCACCCTTGTATTATATTAAACGAATTTCCTTTATTTCCTTTTTT
>PWVN01000238.1 GCA_003561835.1 Syntrophomonadaceae bacterium | reverse complement strand
TACGCCAATGGCACCGCCACGGAGGATAGCGATATCGACATCGCTATAGATTCTCCTGACTTCAGCGATAATTATGTTAAAGACTGGCAACAATTGTATCGCAGTGTGTGGAGAAGCGGTGTGGAACCAATTGTTGAGCCTAGACCATTGCATCCAAAGCTAGATTCTCTAATCAACAAAGAGATTCTAAAAAAAGGAATTGTGGTATATGAAAAAGACCTTAACTGACACTGAGGATTAAAAACCGGCTTCATAAGCCGGTTTGTAAATTATCTGTATTCCCTGGACTAGAGCAGTGCCGCCGCCTCCTCATCCAGGATCAGTACCACGTCCCGGTGGAGCTGCAGGAAGGAGGCGGGTATCCGGGTGGTGACCCTGCCGCTGACCGCGTCCTTGATGGCCCGGGCCTTCCCTTTTCCGCTGGCCAGGAGCAAGATCCTCCCGGCCTTCATGATGGAACCCATCCCCATGGTGACAGCCTGGCGGGGCACTTCCTCCCGGGAGGCGAAGAAGCGGCTGTTGGCCTCCACCGTTTCCTCCGTCAGGTCCACCACATGCGTCCCCGTCTTCAGGTACTCGCCGGGTTCGTTGAAACCGATGTGCCCGTTACCCCCGATTCCCAGGACCTGCAGGTCGATCCCGCCGGCAGCAGCGATCTTTTCGTCGTATTCCCGGCAGTAGGACGCCATGTCCCGGGCGTTCCCTGCCGGGATATGGATCTTTGCCGGGTCCGCGTTGATGTGGTCGAAGAGATGCCGGTACATATAATGATGGTAGCTCTGGGGGTGACCCGGGTCAAGCCCCAGGTATTCGTCCAGGTTGAAGGTGGTGACACCGCGGAAATCCACCGCACCTTCCCGGCCCATTTCCACCAGCCGGCGGTACATCCCCTCCGGTGTGGAGCCGGTGGCCAATCCCAGAACGGCGCTGTTCTTCAAGATCACCTGACTGGCCACGATACCGGCCGCCTTTTTGCTCATCTCCTGATAATCCTTGGCCACAAAAATCTTCATTCCAATGCCTCCCCCTCGCTAATTCAGCTCTTTGCTCAAGACGGCTGCCAGGTCTTCGGCCAGTTCTTTCAAGGCCCCTGCATCCAACTCCCCTTCCACCATTACCCTCATGACGGGTTCCGTACCCGAAGGCCTGACCAGGATCCTGCCGTGGGGTCCGATGGCTTTATGGGCTTTCTGAAGAGCTTCCTGAAAGACGGCGCTTTCTTCCCAGCCCTGCTTGCGGCTGACCCGGCAGTTCACCGTTACCTGGGGCAGGCGGGTCATCAGCGAGCTGTAGGAGGAAAGGGGCTGACCCTCCTCCTTGATAATCTTGGCCAGCATCAGGGCGCTCAGGAGGCCGTCCCCCGTGGTGGCGTAGTCGGAGAAGATAATATGGCCCGACTGCTCCCCCCCCAGGTTGTAACCGCCCTCCAGCATTTTTTCCAGGACATAGCGGTCTCCCACAGCGGTACGAAGGACCTCAAGGCCCTTCTTTTCCGCTGCCACATCCAGGCCCCCGTTGCTCATGACGGTGGTGACCAGGGTGTACCTGTTCAAGAGGCCTTTGCCCCGCAGGTAGAAGGCGAACATGAGCATGAGGGTATCTCCGTCCACGATCTCCCCTTTTTCATCCACCGCGATGAGGCGGTCCGCATCGCCGTCAAAGGCCAGGCCCAGGTGGGCCCCCGACTCCTGGACCTTCTTCTGCAGGGCCGAGGGGTCCGTAGACCCGCATTTCACGTTGATGTTGACCCCGTTGGGGGTGTTGTTTAGTACCGTTACTTCAGCCCCCAGGGAGGCGAAAATTTCCGGTGCCAGTTTGTAGACAGCGCCGTGGCCGCAGTCCATGGCGATGTGCATGCCCCGCAGCTCCGGGGCCAGTTCTATCATGAAGTCCATGTACAAATCAACGGCACCGTGCTCATCGCGGCTGCAGCCCACCCCCTCCCCATCAGGGCGGGGGAGTTCATCTTCCCCGAAGTAGAGCTCCTCCAGTTTGGCCTCCACCCGGTCGGAGAGCTTGTAGCCGGTGGGGGCAAAGATTTTCAGGCCGTTGTCCTCGATGGGGTTATGGGAAGCGGAAATCATGATTCCCGCCGTTGCCTTAAGCTTTTTGGTCAGGTAGGCCAGGGCCGGTGTGGAAAGGACCCCCAGGCAGCGGGCATCCACCCCCGAGGAACAGATTCCGGCGATCAGGGCGCCCTCCAGCATATCCCCCGATTTCCGGGTATCCCTGCCGATGACGACGAAGGGTTTTTCGTCGGAGTTTTTCAGCAGGCAGGCGGAGATCCGCCCGATACGGAAGGCCATCTCCGGTGTAAGCTCCCGGTTGGCCACACCCCGAACCCCGTCGGTCCCAAACAGCTTTTTCATGTAAACGCCTCCTCTTTTTCTTGATCCGGATGGTTGGCCCTCGAAACGGCCGGGATTAAAAAATTTCTTCTTTCTCCTCCGCTGTATGGAACAGCTTCATGGCCTCATCCCGGGAGAGACTCTGGGGAGCCCGCAGGAGGTAAGTTTCTGCCGCTTCCCGTTCCACGGCGGCCCGTTCCTCCAGGGCCCGGATTCTTTCCGGGATTTTCTGTTGGTCCAGCATCTCTTTGACCCGGGAGAAGATGTCCCGGCTGCCGCAGAGGAAATCCGCTTCGTTCAGGATTTTGCTGGCCACCATGGACTTGAAGTCCCGGAACTGCAGCTGTTCCTTTACCTTTAAGATGTCCTTGATGATGGAATCAATCTCTTCCCGCAGGGCCGGGTGCATCAACAGCCGGTGTTTCTCCCGGTAGATGGCGGCATCCAGGCTTTCGGAAATATCCGGGGGCAGGTGGTGGGTCACCACGATGATGTCCAGATCCGAGCCTTTGACCAATTCCCCGGAGGAGGATTCGGGCCGGGGTTCCCCGTGGGCCATGCCGTAGACCACATCCCCGGCGATCATGAAGGCGGCCCGCTCCCTGATCAACTCCCCCGCCTCATGTTCTTCCACCAGCCCGGCAATGGTTTTTTGGGCCAGGGCGAACTTCTTTTCGCTGATCCTGACCATCTCCTTTTCCACTTCCGCCGCCCTGCGGGCGATGGCATCCATGTCCTGCTCAATTCCCAACACGGTGTACCCGTAGAATTCCCGCATGATGGAAGGTGAGAGGCGGGCGTACCCCTCCACCTGGATGTCCAGGCGCAGGTACCGCTTGCCCACAATCCTGGCGATGATTTTCTCCGACCGCCGGCAGGCGGCCCAGAGGGTGAATTCGTCCAGGGGAACTTCGCGCAGGAGTTCCTTGCCTGTCAGGGGGCCGCGCTCCGCCAGGATTTTTAAGATCTCGTCCATCAGGTTTACGTAAAGTCCCCTGTTGGCTTGACCCTGATTTTCTTCCTGGACGGGTAGTAACCCCGGGCGGTGGTGTTGGGATAGAGAAGGGCGCCCCTGCCCAGCAGGGTCCCCGGGGTGGTGACGCTGTTGCAGCCCGTTTCCACATCGTCGCCCAGGATGGCTCCGAACTTTTTCAACCCCGTCTTGTACTTGATCCCGTCCACATGGATAACGATGGGCAGTCCGGCAAACTTGAGGTTGGCGATCTTCGTCCCCGCCCCCAGGTTCACCTTCCCCAGGATGCTGTCCCCGATATAGGCGAAGTGGCCGGCCTTGCTCCCCCCCAGCATGATGGAGGATTTCATCTCCGTGGTGTGGCCCACCACGCAGTCCTTCCCCACCAGCACATCGCCCCGGATGTAGGCCCCCTGCCGGACCTCCGTGTCATCCTCGATCCAGGTAGGCCCCTTGATCAGGGCCCCCGGTTCCACCACGACGCAGCGGCCGATGCGGATGCGGTCGTCCATGAGACTGGCCCCGGCATAGAGGATGCTGGCCCCTTCCAGAAGGCGGCCCTCCAGGGTCACCCGGGGCTTCTTCCCCGAGGTATCGATTTTAAAACCCCCGTCAAGAAACTCTCCCTCATGGAGAACCAGGGTTTTTTGCAGGCAGGCCTCTCCCCGGCGGGCGGCAGCCACGTTGCCCTCCAGGTTCTCCTCAATATAGCCCTTGATCTTTTTCAATGCGTCCCACACAAACTCGCAATCCTCGAAAAGAGATGCAAAGGGATTGTCCTTCAGATCAAAAAAATCTTCCGCTCTCAACACCTCATCCACCTCCCACCTGTTAATCACAACTATGGCTAATTCGACAAAACCTATATGTATTCCTGCTAAATATAGTATTCGATTCTTTTCAGATTGTATCTACCGGCCTGAAGAGAGCCCCCTTCGGGAAAAACTTTTCACATCGCAAAAGACACCAAAAAGTAAGTTTACTTTTGGGGTCAGGCCCAGAAGTAAACTTACTCACAAACGAAGCATCAAATTACAAATATTACCTCTCCTGAGAAGAGTTCAGGTATTCCGCCAATAGTCTCAAGAGCTGGCCCCGGGTAACCCCCGCAGCCTCACCGATATCCCTCACGGTGCTCTCCGGCGGGAAGTTTTCCGCGATTTCCAAAAGGGAATATAGCTCCTCCAGGGGGATCGGGAAAGCATCCGAGATCTCCTGCAGGGTTGTGGTGGCCCGAATAGACTGAAGTTCTTCAAGGAGGGCCGCAGGAATATCGCTTCCCTCAATACTTTGATCGATGCCCTGGCCCATGCCTGTTCCCGTACCCTGGCCGACGCCCTCCCCCTGGCCGCTAACCCTGCTGAGGGTCCGCCCCTTTTCCCAGTAGCCGGCCTGGGCGGAAACCAAAACGGTGCCGGCAAAGACCAGGACGGCCAGAAAGCCGGCCAGGGCGGGCTTCAGGCGCTTCAGGTTCAAAGTCAGGCTCCCCTTCTCGGGGCACGTATCCAGGCAGGCGTAGCAGCGGATGCAGTCCCCGTCATGCACCCGGGTGGCCCGACTGACCTGCACCCCGGAGGGGCATACCCGGTCACAGGCCTGGCAGCCGCGGCATTCTACATCCCGCAGGGGTTTGATGAGGCTGAACCGGTTGAAGATGGCCAGGGCAGCTCCCATGGGGCAAAGATACCGGCAGAAGAAGCGCTCAATATAGACGGAGGCCCCCAGGACTGCCAGGAGGATCCCCCCGCCGATCAGGACATCCTCCACCAGTTCCTCGGGTTCAAAAATGGTCATGAAAGCCGCCCAGGGGCAGGCCTCCCTGTAAAACAGGTGCCCCAGGCTCCAGGTGAAGTAAAGAAGAAGGGCCAGAATCAGGTATTTCGTATACCGCAAGGCCCTGTCCACAGGGGCCGGCGGCACAAAGGGCCTCTTGATTCCGATTCTTCTCCCCAACTTGTGCACCCACTCCCCCAGGGTTCCCAGGGGGCACAGCCAGGCACAGAAGACCCTACCCGCCAAAAGGGCCGTCAGCACCACGGCCAGCAGCAGGAACAGGGAAGAGGCATGGGTCCGGTGGACAAAGGTCCCCGTGGTTACCAGGGAATAAAGGCTGGCCAGCCCCCCAAAGGGGCAGAGGGCATGGGAAGACGGGTAAATATTGTCGATGGTGTGCAGGTAGGCAAAGACCAGGACCAGGGCCAGCAGGACACCCTGGCATATTAGCCTGAGTTTCTTCAGCAATACGCCACCTCCCTCAAAATCGTCTCCCCTTATTATAGCCATGAATTGTGAACATCTTGTGAAGATTAGCACATCTTGGCAAAAACGCAATTTCCAGCAGCTCTTGCCTTTACTCCCCCCTTTACAGCTCCAGGGCAAAGGTTTCCATGAGCTTCCGCAGGATTGTTTTCAGCACAACGCCCAACATCTCATCCTCCGCCTCCCCGGAAGTACCTCGTTTCCGGGTTGAGGCAGCAGCGGAGGGAGGTGAAGCATAAGTTTGGCATGAGGGAGCCGAAGGGGTGCAGAGATCAGCCGGAAGAGGGGAAGGATATGGGCAGGGAACATGCTCTCCAGGGGAAGGAGGGGTACAGGGAAGGAGGGACCCACCAGGGGAAGGAGGGATGGCCGGAGGGAATCCACCGGGAGATGAAGGGATACCAGGAGGGGGCCCGCCAGACAAAGGAAGGGGACCAGGAGGGGGTCCACCAGGGGCAGAAGGGTAAGGGGCAGAGGCCCCGGGCTCCTTCCGGCGCCGCAGGAATTCCCGGTAGACGCTCTGCCCCTGCAGCAGGCGCTCCCTGGCGGTGGCAGGGGTGGTGAAGCTTTCCAGAGTCAGGCCTTCCCGCAGGTGAAGGGTGCTGCGGTACGGGGCAGGGGCCGGCTCCACCCGGGTGACCCTGTGGCCGTTCACATAACCGATGGTGGTGTCGCCGGCAACCCGGGCTTCCCTCATTTTCAAAGGCAGCAGCAGGACCTCCCGGGAAAGGGGCAGGGGAATGGTGTTCCGCCGCCCCAGGACAGGCCCGTATACCTGGTGCAGGAGTTTGACTCCGGTCCCATGATAGGCGGCAACCCGGGAGAGAAGCCACTGCAGGGAATGGGCGTCCAGGTAATCCCCACAACCCGTGTAAATACGGCAGGCATTTCCCCCATCGGCATAAACAGGGACCAGGGCCAGCAAGCCTTCTTCCACGTATCTTGCCGCTGCTTCCTTTGCCCGCTCCATAGGTACCCCCCAACGAACCATTATTTGCCCTCATATCAATAACGTTTCAAAGGGGGGTTTTGTTGCAAACCCTCAAGCAAATATCAAATATATTTTCCTCAATACTTGATGCTGCGGCGGGCTTCCCGGTTCAGGTTGCCCTGTTTTTCCTCAAAAAGTCTGTCCCATTTTTCCTGATACTCCCGATAGACCCCTTTGTACTTCTTTTTGAGCAGGGCCAATCCATAGGCAAACTCTTCATCATCGGAGCCATACATCTCTTCCAGATTCGGAGGGACGCTCATCACAAAGGAGAGCAACTTTTCCGGAAAATTGTTCAGCAAATACATTTTCATAGCTTCAACCCTGACCAAAGGGAATATATAGGGGTCTTTGTTGAGCCTGTTGACTTCTTCATCCAGCTGTTTTTCTTTCTGAAAACGGCTCATCAGGCTGATCACATGCGAATCCTTGGGCTGCATATACTTCAGCAGCTCCAGAAAAACCGAAGCTTCCTTGTAATCCCCATAGGCCATGGCCTCTTCAGAGAAATTCCGCAGGTCTGCCACCACCCGGGCCTCTTCCTCCTGAGAAAGTATAACATTCTTCAGGTACTTCCTGACCCGGCTCATCACCTTGCTCTTCAAGGACCAGTTTTCTGTGAAGGTCAAGGCATTCAGCCAGTGCAAATATCTCGGCCAGTGGGAAGCTTCCAGGGCATCCAAAGGCAGTTCATTCACTTTTGCCTGGGCCAGTTCCCACAGTTCCTCCCCCATATCCAGAT
The DNA here is from genome assembly GCA_003561835.1 of Syntrophomonadaceae bacterium. Classification (GTDB taxonomy): domain Bacteria; phylum Bacillota; class Dethiobacteria; order PWVN01; family PWVN01; genus PWVN01. The sequence continues at coordinate 2,789 of PWVN01000238.1, read as the reverse complement.
CCATATAGGCCCTTCTTAATAAATGGGCAAACTCCTCCGCCTCCTCCGGGTGGAGGGCCTGCAGGTTCTCCAGGATTTCCAGGGCCATTTCCTCTTCATCGCAATCCAGGGCGACTTCGGCCTTGTTGGCCAGGACCTTTGCCTTGTAGTTCTCAGGTGCCACCTTGTAGGCTTCGGAAAATTGGTGCTCAAACCCCTCATATTCTTCTTCATCGAGGTAGATGGACCCCAGGGCGTAATGGAGCTCCAGTTTGCCGGGTGCTAAACTCAGGGCTTTACTTAACAATGCCTTGGCTTTGTCCTGTTCCCCCTCCTGTATATGCTTTTTGGCTTTTTTTATCAGCCGCTCCAGTCTGCCGCCGTGAGTCCTTTGCAGGTCGTACTCCTGGCGTTTTTTGGGGTCTTTCAGGGTGTCATAGGCCAGGCGCACTTTCTGAAACTCCTCCGGGTGGGTTTCCGGGGGGAATTCCCTGACTTTTGTGATGTACCGCTCCCTGATGGTCTTCTCCGAAGCTTTGGCGGTGGTTCCCAACACCTTGTAATAGTTTTCCATAGGGGCTTTCTTTTTGCTTTTTCTCCGGGAGCTCCCGGTTTGCGAAAATTCCATCCTCGTCCCTCCTATACGTCCACATCAATCAAGAGGTCTGTGGCTTCATCGATGGCGCCGGCCAGATTGTCGCTGTCGTTGCCTTCCAGGGCCCCCTTGAGCAGGTCGATGATATCCAACAACTTCTTCCTCTTTAAGCCGATGGCAGCACTTTTGAGCTTCTTGGCCCGCTTCAGCAGTACCCGGGCCTCCTCTTCCATGGCCTGGTGGTCCTTATCCTCAACAGTGAAATCCTCATCATCCAAGTAGCTATCGATATCCAACTGCGCCTGTGGCTCTTCCTCCCCGGGGGCATTTTTCCACAGGGCTTCCAGGGAGGTGGCACTCTCCTGAAAGGCCTCCCGGGCAAAACGGCTCAGGGCATCCTGCATGACTACCTGCATGGATTTGTTGTTGGAAAGGCATTTGGCCGTTACTTCCAGGATACCGTTGAGGTTGTAACGAAACTCAACCACGATTTTTTCTTCACCGGCCGGGGCCGGGGGCACCCCCTCCAGCGAGAATTTGCCCAGGTGCTTGTTGTTCTCAACCCACCGGTGTTCTCCCTGGTAAACCTCAATGGATGCGACTGTCTGGTAGTCCCCGACGGTGCAAAAAGTATCTTTGCGGGATGCTGGAATGGCGGTGTTCTTGGGGATAATTACGGAGAACCTACCCTCCCTGGCATTGGGGCCAAAAGAATTATCCATGACTGCGATTCCCATGGAAAAGGGGGCGACATCGGTGACGATCATTTCATCTTTTGAGATGTTGCCGCCTTTGATGCCAGCCTGGACGGCAGCCCCCAGAGCCACCGCTTCATCCGGGTGAACATCTTTCCTTGCCTCTTTCTGAAAAATCTCGTACAGCAGTTCCCGAACCCGGGGAATTCGGGTGGACCCCCCCACCAGAAGCACATCCTGAATATTTTCAGCCTCGAGGCCTGCCTCCGTCAGGGCATCCCGGACCTTATTCAGGGTTTCCTGAAGGAGGGGTTCGATCATCTCTTCAAATTCTTTGCGGCTGATCTCCGCTTCCAGGCCCAGGGGCTTGTTCTTATGGAACATGACCACCGGCAAACTGGCTGTCGCCTTTTCTTCCCGGGAAAGGACGATTTTGACCCGTTCCGCCTCTTCCTTCAAAAGGGCCTTGGCCTTCAGGTCCTTCAGGGGGTCCGCTCCGTGGCGTTCCTTCAGGATGCCGGCCATCCAGTTGACCAGCAGCCAGTCAAAATCTTCGCCCCCGAGAAGGCTGTTCCCCGCTGACGCCTTGACCTCCAGGATCCCCCCCAGGGTCTCCAGCACCGAGACATCGAAGGTTCCCCCTCCCAGATCGTACACCAGGATATTCCGGTTCTCCTGCATGTTGTACAGACCGAAGGCCATGGCAGCCGCCGTGGGTTCGTTGATGATTCGTTCCACGACAAAACCTGCCAGCTCCCCGGCCTGTTGGGTGGCCCGGCGCTGTTCATCGTTAAAATAGGCGGGTACGGTGATGACGGCCTCCTTTTCTCCCGGTCCCAGCAAGTTGTCCACGGCGTCCTTGAGCTCCTTCAGAATGAGGGCAGAAATCTCCTGGGGCAAAAATTCCTTATCTCCCAATTTAACTTTCTTGTCGCTGCCCATTTGCCGTTTAATGGCGGCGACGGTCCGATTGGGCATGGCAACCAGGGCTGCTCTGGCATCCCGCCCCACGATCACCCGCCCGGAGCGGTCCATATGGACCACAGAAGGTATGATGCCCTGGCCGCCGGCAGCAGGGATGATCTGCGGTCTTCCTTTTTGGATGCAGGCAGCAGCCGAATAGGTGGTTCCCAGGTCAATACCCACAATGGGGACAGATTCGCTCATCTTTGCAACCTCCTGTAGATAAATGTGTTATTTTCTCCCGTCCCCGGCCGCTTCTTCCAGGTAGGGAATGCCTTCCCTTTGTCCTTGCCGGAGTCAAGGCCCTTTCCTCTTTGCTTTCGCCGCAGGGGCAGCCGGCGGCTCTTCCTGTTCCAGGCCTCCATCCCGTCGGCTGTCCTGAAGGGGTGCAGCCCCCGATCCGGGGCAAAAGGTTTCAGGTCTGCTGCCTCATGCCTTGAAGACGGCAGTCCCACTCTTTGCTCTATCCGTGGTTCCCCCATGTCCCCTGCCCCTTCTTCTACAGTGATTACCCGGGCTTTTCTCACCAGAGAGCCGTCGGCATAAACAAAACCCCT